>NZ_JAJNHQ010000008.1:0-144789 GCF_022386845.1 Mammaliicoccus sp. C-M13
ATTAAAAATGGCCAAATCCATAGCTTAGCTATGAATTTGACCAAAAAGACATTTTTATTATTTAGTTGTCTACTTGACAGGGTTCACTTCATTTCATAGGTACGTGCTTTTTTGTTTGCTTAAAATATAAAGCAAATTCTATTATTTATTGATTTCGTCGTTTAGAACGAAGTATCAACATTATGAAGTAACATAGTAATCCAAACAACATTGTGATGAACAATGCATGGAACAATGCTATAAATATATTAACTCTTGTAAATATAGACAACGCTCCTGTTGTAACCTGTAAGCAAATTAGTATAAATGCTAAAGTCCAACCGTACTTAATTACACGATATTTAGCATAATTTCTGAAAGCGTAAATGAATATATACAGTATCCATATAAATATGAAAAATGCTAGGGCTCGGTGAGACATTTGAACCCACTCATAAAATGTTTGTGGTAATCCAGTGCTACCGCTATGACACAGTGGCCAACTTAAGCATGAAAGACTAGCATTAGCATGTCTAACAAGCGCACCTGAATAAATAACAAAGTATATAAAGAAAGTTACGGCATACGTGTGTATTTTTAAGTGTTTATCTATCACTAAACTAGTTGCTTCGAATTTTTTATCTACTTCATAAATAATTAGTGTTAGTAATAGGACGGATGCGAAACTGATTAAAGATATTCCGAAATGTAATGAAAGTATAAAATCATTTTGTTGCCATATTACAGCGGCAGCTCCAATAAGTGCTTGTAATAATATAAAAGCTATACTTGTGATACATAAAGGTCTTACTTCTTTAATATGTCCTAATTTTATCCAACTAATAATAGCTAATAAAGCGACAAGAATAAGTGCTAAACCTGATACACCTCTATGGGCTAATTCAATTATCGTTTCAATTGGCCAGTCCGATGGTATAACAGATCCATGACATAATGGCCAAGAACTTCCACAACCATCTTCAGAACCAGTCTTGGTTACTAAAGCGCCACCTAACTGCACAAACAGCATAACAATTGTTGCTAATGTAGCTAGCCATTTTAAAAATTTGTCATTAAACAATAAGAACACCTCTAATAAAATTATAATCCATATTTAAACTAATATAAAATGGGCTTTATTCTAAAATAAACCTTATTTATATTAAAAAATATGATAGAATTTAAGAGAAAGACGTATTAACAATAATTATTATATTAATACGATTCTAATTTAAACACTAATATCTATAGTATAACAATGAATACCCATTGTAAATGTTACACAATAATGACTTTTTAATGAACTCAAATTTTAGGGAAGTATAAAAATGTCAAAATTTTGTTTCAAAAATGTATAGATTATGTGACAATTTTCATATATCATTGAATATATATGTGAGAGATAACGGAAGGAGGGTCAAAATTGCAACAAAATCAATATAGTGTGACGTCCGAAAAAGATATAGATAAAAGTCGTCTAACGTTATATGAAATTAAAGCCATCATTAAAATGGGACTTGTTCAAGGGAATTTAATACCTGCGTTTGCGGGTGCTTGGCTTGCGATTGTATTTGGTGGTTTCAACTTCTTCCACAGCTTGCCAGTTGTGTTATTAATGATTGTAGGTTCTACACTCATTATGGGTGGCGCTTGTGCGATCAATAATTACTACGACCAAGATATCGACTCCATCATGCCATCTAAACAAAAAAGACCAACTGTTAATGGACGAATTAGTAACAATAATTTACTTAAATTAAGCTTTGGCTTAATGATAGTAGGTGAGATCTTATTATTTATGATTAACATTCCTACAGGTATTATTGGATTACTGGGGATTTTCGGATACGTTGTCTTATACTCAATTTGGTCTAAAAGACACACAGTTTGGAATACTGTAATAGGTAGTTTTCCTGGCGCGATACCACCATTGATTGGTTGGGCAAGCATTGATCAAACATTAAGTCCACTTGCTTGGACGCTATTTTTAGTATTATTTGCTTGGCAACCAGCGCACTTCTATGCATTAGCTTATCGTCGAAAAGACGAATATGCTTTAGCGAAAATACCAATGCTACCAGCAGTCAAAAGCTTTACTAGAACACGCTTAAGTATGTTGTTATGGGTAGTGCTATTATTACCTTTACCATTCTTAATGGCGCAATTAGGTACTGTTTTTGTAGTTATTGCTTCATTACTTAATATAGCTTGGTTACTATTAGCTTTATCTGGATTTAAAAAAGAAATTAACAAATCAAAATGGGCTACGAGTATGTTTGTTTTTTCTTTAAATTACCTTGTTATTTTCTTTGTTATGACAGTCATTGTTACTGTCGTACAATTAATATAATTAAATATGAATGAATGCATGAAAGAGGGGTTAAACGAATGAAGACACGTTTAAAAAACACGAAAATGTTCGGTTTACTTATCGCCCTGCTGTTTGTTCTAGCAGGTTGTGGTCAACCACATTTATCAGTTCTTCGCCCGGCAGGGGAAGTCGCTGATAAACAATTCTTTTTATTAATGCTTTCAATAGGCATTATGTTACTTGTTATTATTGTAGTCGTTATTATTTTCTTACTTGCGATGATTAAATTCCGTCGTAAAAAATTAGGTGAAGATTTTGTTCCTAAAGACGTAGAAGGTAATCACAAATTAGAATTAGTATGGACAATCATTCCTGTTATTTTACTTATTATCTTAGCTATACCTACAGTGATGCTTACATTCTCACTAGGTGATACTAAAGCGATTGATAAAGTCGACGAAAAAGGTAAGAGTAAAGAGCTTGTTATTGATGTAACTGCTAATCTTTATTGGTGGGAATTTAGTTATCCAAATGAAAAAATTGTTACCAGTCAAGAGCTTGTTGTTCCAACTGATCAAAAAGTTTACTTCAGATTACATTCAGCTGACGTAAAACACTCATTCTGGGTGCCAGCAGTTGGTGGTAAATTAGATACTAACGTAGAAGGCGTTAATAAATTCTACTTAGAATTTAATAATGATAAAGCAAAAGAAGTTAAAAATCTATTCTACGGTAAATGTGCTGAGTTATGTGGACCTTCACATGCTTTAATGGACTTTAAAGTTAAAGCTCTACCTAAAGATGATTTTGATAAATGGGTTAAAGATATGAAATCTGTTGAGAAACCTGTAGCTGCGACATCTAGTCAAGCTAAAGAAGGTGAAAAGGTATTTAATAAATCATGTGCTGGATGTCATGCTGTTACGCCAACAGGTGAGAAAGCTAAAGGTCCTAACCTTACAAACTTTGGTGACCGTGATCTAATTGCTGGATATTTAGACCATGATGAAAAGAACCTTAAAAAATGGATTAAAGACCCTGAAAGCATTAAGCCTGGTAATAAAATGACTGATCAATATAAAGTTTCTGATGAAGATATCGATGCTTTATCTGCCTACTTAATGGAACGAAAAGTTGATAAGTAAGAATTGAAAGGGAGGTTACTCTAGTGTCTACTCAAAGTAAAAAGGGGTTTGGATCGACTATTTGGGACTATTTAACAACAGTCGACCACAAAAAAATTGCTATTTTATATTTATTAGCTGGAGGATTATTCTTTGCTATCGGTGGTATAGAAGCAATGTTGATTCGTATCCAGTTAGCAGTGCCAGAGAACGACTTTGTTTCAGCTGGACTGTTTAATGAAATCATTACGATGCACGGTACAACTATGATATTCTTGGCCGCAATGCCATTACTATTCGGTTATATGAACGCAGTTGTTCCATTACAAATTGGTGCTCGAGATGTTGCGTTTCCATTCTTAAATGCATTAGGTTTCTGGCTATTCTTATTTGGAGGAATATTCTTAAACTTATCATGGATTTTAGGTGGAGCTCCAGATGCAGGTTGGACATCTTATGCAAGTTTGTCACTTGAATCTGCAGGACATGGTATTAACTTCTATGCACTAGGACTTCAAATTTCTGGTGCAGGTACTTTAATCGCTGGTATTAACTTTGTTGCTACAATTGTTAATATGAGAGCGCCTGGCATGACATATATGCGTATGCCACTAATGACATGGACAACATTTGTTGCTTCAACATTAATCGTATTCGCATTCCCACCGTTAACTATCGGTATATTCTTATTAATATTCGATAGAATGTTTGGAACGTCATTCTTTATTGCTTCACAAGGTGGTAACACAATAATTTGGGAACATTTATTCTGGATATTTGGACACCCAGAAGTATATATTTTAGTATTACCAGCTTTCGGTATATTCTCAGAGATTATACCTGTATTTGCTAGGAAACGTTTATTCGGTTATTCTGCAATGGTATTTGCTACTGTTTTAATCGGTTTCTTAGGATTCATGGTTTGGGCTCACCATATGTTTACAGTAGGCCTAGGACCAGTAGCTAACGCTATATTCGCAGTTGCAACAATGGCAATTGCCGTACCAACCGGTGTTAAAATATTCAACTGGCTATTAACTGTTTGGGGTGGTAGTGTTGAATTTACAACGCCAATGCTATATGCATTATTCTTTATTCCATCATTCGTTATGGGTGGGGTAACAGGTGTCATGCAAGCATCAGCTCCTGCTGACTATCAATTACATGACTCATACTTTATTGTTGCTCACTTCCACTACGTAATTGTTGGTGGTGTCGTGTTTGCCATATTAGCAGCTTTACACTATTGGTTCCCATTAATAGCTGGAAAGATGTTAAATGAAACATTAGGTAAAATTGGATTCTGGTTCTTCTTCACTGGGTTCCACTTAACATTCTTAATTCAGCACTTCTTAGGACTATGGGGAATGCCTCGTCGAGTATTTACATACTTACCAGGACAAGGATATGATATTCCTAACTTAGTTTCTTCAATAGGTGCTTTGCTAATGGCAATCGCTGTAATTGTTGAAACAATAAACGTTATTACGACATTAGCTAAAGGTGAAAAAGTTGGAAGAGATCCTTGGGGCGACGGACGTACACTAGAATGGGCTTTACCACTTCCGACACCACATTATAATTTTGCGCAAGTACCTTTAGTTCGTGGTTTAGATGCTCTTTGGATTGAGAAAAAACAAGGCGATGGAAAAATATTACCTGCTGAATCATTGGATGATATTCACATGCCTAACAACTCATTCATACCATTTTTACAAGCTTTCGGTTTATTCGTAGCTGCATTTGGTGCAATGTACTTTGCTGATGGTAAAGAATGGGCATTAGAAGCAGTAAAAGGATTAAACGAAAAACCATGGGCAGTTTACGTGTTAATCTTCGGTCTGGCAATTACTGCAGGCAGCATGATTTACAGATCACTTAAAGATGACCACGGTCATCATATAACTAAACAAGAGTTAATTGAGTATGAAAGGGGTGAGCGTTAATGGCACATGAAGAAGTAAAATTTACAGCTGAAAATTGGCCAGATCATCCTGAAACAGCATCAATGGAAGGTAAGAATAAAATAGTTGGTTTTTGGGTATTCCTTGGTGGTGAGGTCGCATTATTCGCTTCATTATTCGCAACCTACTTAGCTTTGAAAGATGCTGTGCCAAGTGAAGATCACTTATTAGCTAAAGATTTGTTCCATCTTCCATTAGCGTTCGTAATGACGATGTTATTATTAACGTCTTCATTAACTAGTGTTTATGCTTTGTATCATTTAAGAAACTTTAATGCTAAAGGTGTATTTATCTGGATTGGTATTACTGTCCTTTTAGGTTTAGGTTTCTTAGGTTTAGAAATTTATGAGTTTGTTGAGTATGTTCAACAAGGTCATACATTCCGTTCAAGTGCTTTCGGTAGCGCATTCTATTTCTTAGTAGGAACACACGGTTTCCACGTAATAATTGGTTTAGTGTGGTTAACAGCACTTGTACTTAGAAACAGAGCAAGAGGATTAAGTATTTATAATGCACACAAATTTAATACTGCTGCTTTGTATTGGCACTTTATTGACGTAGTATGGGTGTTCATCTTCACAGTAGTATACTTGATGGGAGCGTTAGGATAATATGAATCAACAAGTTAATCATGACGCAGAAGCGCTAAGATCATACAAGAGACGTAAAAGTACTCAAGAAATGCGTATGCAAGTTACTAACTTTGCAATAATGATTTTTGTTACATTTGTTGCCTTCGCTTTAGTAGCTGCAGAATTACCAAAAGAATTTGTTATCCCTGTAATACTAGGATTAGCTGTACTTCAAGTAGTATTACAATTCTATTATTTCATGCATATGAAAGCTGAAAAACATGGTGTATCTAAACTGTTTATGGTTGTAGGTTTATTCTTTGGATTATCATTCGTTGTAACATTCATTTATATTGTTTGGATAGGCGATCCTATTTTCGTTAAAAATAAATAATATTTAAAGACCCAAAACTTTGTTATATAAGTTTTGGGTCTTTATTTTATAGTAAAAAGTATTATATTGGTCATATCATTGTCATAACTAATTTTTGAGTTGGGTTGTTTAAGCGGTTATTAAATCATATAATAAAGATAATGACTTAATGAGGAAGTGTATTAAAGATGGGTGGTTTAACTTCAATATCAATGTTTGGTTTTTGGGCGAATTGGACACCATTCTTTTTTATAGGCGTATTATGTGTAATTATCTTATACTTTTTGATTTGTGGTAAATGGTATAAAGATATTCCAGGGGGAAGACCTTTAAAAAAGGGTGAAGCAACATTATTTGTTGTACTTATGTTAGCAATCTATCTACTTGAAGGTGGGCCAATAGATTTACTATCACATATTATTTTTAGTTTCCATATGCTTCAAATGGCCATATTATTTTTAATTATTGCACCATTAATGTTTTATGCAATACCTGAGTATATTGTGAAATATGTGGAAGAATTACCTGTAGTAAATAAAATTGTAAGTTTATTTACGAAGCCTTTGTTAGCTATTTTCTTATTTAACGGGTTGTTCTCTGTCTATCATATTCCACTTGTTTTAGATACATTAAAGCAAAATATCGTTTTACATGACATGTATACTATTTTGCTATTTATAAGTGCTTGGTTTATGTGGCATCCAATTTTCAACAAGCATATACCAGATGCACAGCATATGACTAACATCAAAAAGATTCTATATATATTCTTTATAGGCGTTCTATTGACACCGTCATGTGGTTTAATTATATTTAGTAATAGTGCTATGTATGACACATATACTTCAGGAGAAGCATGGTTAGGAGCTATGACTCTATGTGTACCAGCAGATACTTTAAACAGTGTTGTTCAAGGGGCTGGTATTTCAGGGCCTGAATACTTTACAAACTTCTCACCATTAGAAGACCAACAAACTGGTGGGGTTATTATGAAGGTGATGCAAGAAATTGTATTTGGTATTTATTTATACGTTATCTTTGTAAGATGGTTCAGATATGAACGCAAAAATGAAAGTCAAATTACAGAAGATAGCTTAAGAAAATTAGAAGAACAAAAAGCGTTATACAATCAATTTAGATAGGATGTAAAAACATGAATTTACCTATATTACCAACAATTAGTACAACATTTATAGTATTGAGCGCAATTTTAGTAGCTATTGGCTGGTATTTTATTGCACAAAGAAAAATTGAAACACATAAAAAATTCATGCTTTCAGCAGCAGTAGCAGCAGTAATTTTCTTTACTATTTATGCTAGTAGAACAATATTTATTGGAAATACCTCTTTTGGTGGTCCAGACAATATTAAAATTTACTACACTTTATTTTTAATATTCCATATTACTTTAGCTACGATTGGAGCAATCATGGGGATTATTACAATTTATCTTGGCTTAAAAGATAAATTAGATCTTCATCGAAAATTTGGACCAGTAACATCCATTATATGGTTCTCTACAGCAATTACAGGCGTAGCTGTATATCTATTATTATATGTTTTCTATCATGGTGGAGAAACGACATCAATGATTAAAGCAATACTTGGTTCTTAAATTTAGTATAAGTCTAGAAATTGAATATTGATATGTAAACTAAAAGGGATTAAGCAATAAATCCATTAAAACAAAGAGGCTGGGACATAAATACATGTCTCAGCCTCATTCATTATAATGGCAGTAGCTGACTAGGGTGAAAATGCACTTATATCGAATTTTTTAACCTAGTCATCATTGCGGGGGTGGGACTACGAAATCTTTTTAATAAAATGAGATTTCTTTCCCACTCTTTTATAATTTATATTTTAAAGTCTGTTTTTATTAAACCGGATTCTAATATTGTTTTTATAACAATTAAAATGAGTGGGCCGATAAAGAATCCTAGGAATCCCATTAATTTTAATCCTATAAACATAGAAATAAGTGTTGGTAAAGGAGTTAATCCAACACCTGTACCAAATATTTTAGGTTCCAGTACTTTTCTTTGGACGAGTAGTACAATGGATAGAATAATGAGTTGTATGCCAAGAGTAGGGTCACCTACAATATAAGCGTATGCTGCCCATGGTATTGTAAATCCTGTAGCACCTACAATAGGTAATATATCTATAAACCAGATTAATAAACTTATAATGAATGCAGAATCTACACCTATAATTAATAGTCCTATATATGTGAATACCCAAGTAATAAAACTTAGTATAACTGTGGCTGTAATCATACCAAGTATTGAATGACTTATTTTATTATAGATTGTTATAACTTGAGTATAAGTATTTGGGTATAAATGCTTCTTTATGAATTTGTGAATATTAGGTATTTCTAGCATAAATAAAAATAATGCAACGAGAAAGACAACTAGACTAATTATGAATCCTGGTAAGGAGGAAACGACTTCAGTAATATTTTCAACACTAAAATAATGAGAAATAGAATCTCTCATAGACGCGACAAAATTTTGTAATTCTTTGTTAATGGTAGTTGCCATTTCATCAGGTAATACTGCTTTCATTTTGTCGTTATATTGTTCGATTACTTTTATTAATTTATTTATTTTATTAGGTAAATCTTTAATGAATAGTACAATTTGGTCTATTAGTTTTGTTAAAAATAAATAGATTATGAACCCGCTTATTGTTGGTAGGGATGTATATATAATTATAACGCTCCATTTACGACTATTAATCTTGTTAGTTAGTCTTTTAATGAGTGGGTTAAAAGCTAGCGCTATAATGAACGCTGTGATTAAAGGTATAGAAATCGGGATGATAAAATAAATAAATAAAATTGTTAATATTGCGATGATAAATATACTTATATTCCGTTTATTAATCCATTTTTTCATAAATGTACCTCTCAATTTTAGATGTAGATATAAATTAAGAGACGTGAAAAAATCACGTCTCTTAATTTACTGTTCAAAGTTGTTTTCTATTGTGTACTTAATGTGTTTAAAGCTTTAATATCTGACGTAATTCGTTCAATTAGTAAGTTGCAATGAGCAACTAAGTTATCTGGATAAACTTCATCATCACCGTACTCAACGCCAGTTGGATAATAATGTTTACCTAAATAAGGATCCATCAATTGGAGTGTTGCACTTTTTGCACCAACGTCCCCTTTAAGTGCATAACTTGGAACTCTTAAATAATATATGCCTTCACTTAATTCATATTTAAAATCATAAGTAATACGTTCATAGTCCCAGTGTCCGCCTGCAACAAAACCATGTTTATTCATAACATCTTGCAATAGTTCTTGTTCGATGATAACCTTTTCAAGACCTGTATTATCAAATACCATGTAATTTTCCTCCCTCTAAGTACCTTTAAGTTTATTTTATGATAAAAGCTTCAATGTTGCAATGTACATTTAAATTTAACATAAATATTCACATTTCAATTGATTTAACTAAAAACTTTACTGTAAAATGATATAATCATTATTAGGAGTAAAAAGAGGAGGTAAATAGTTGAAGAATATTATCATTAAAGTAATAGCAATCGCTATTTTAATCATTGTACTCTTTTATTTATTCTATTCTCCTAAATTAGAATTTGATGTCTTAAAGAACCCAAACTACTCACATGATAAAGCAAGTGAAAATTACTATGAAAAACAAGCTGAAAAGTCCACAGGTAATGCTAAGCTGAAAGAGGGCGTAGGGACTTATGTCTATGGTAGTATAGATGATGTCATTAAAGATTTAGGTCAACCAGATAGGGTATATAAGGCAGAGCACGATAGAAAGAATTATGTCTTTAAAAATAAGGAACATTATTATTTAGTTTCAACCAAAAATAATAAAGTGTCATCTGTTTTTGCAACTGGTGAAAAAGTAGATGTATCACCAATTAAAATTAAACAAGATGCTACTAAATTATTTAATGGTACTAACATAGATATGGAACCAAACATAAATAGTTCGTATGGTGATTATCAAATTGAATTATCAGAAAGGGACATCAAAACTCAATTATTAGTTAAATATGGTGATGTTTATGCACAGGTATTAATTGATAGCGAAACAAATGAGGTTATGGGTGTTCAATTTATGGATTCAGACATAATTGTTGAGCAAGCGCCATTTTCTATGTCTAAAGTTTCAAATAAAGATAAAAAATTAAAACGTGCAGATCAACAAGATTTCCAAACACATATTAATAAAGATTTAACTTTATTAGAAATTGTAAATGAGTATAGAGAATTAAAAGGAATAACACCTTTAGATATAAATGATCAATTAACTTATATTACTCAAATGGAAGCGGATTTGATTGATAGTGACGTTGATGAAGAAGAGGCTGTAAAAACTTTAGAAGATGGTATAATGAAACATATCAATGATAAAAAAATTGAATATAACGCTATCAACCAAAACTTAGCATATAATTTTTATGATATGCCAACACTTGTTAATAGTTGGTTGAACAACAACAGTTATAGAGAGAAATTACTTGGAAGTCAATACGATGAATTTGGTGCAGGTAATTCTCGAGAATATTATTCACTTGTCTTCAAAGATAATAAATAATAAGGAGGTCATTGGGATGTTCACAGTTGAAACAGCTAATATTTTAGATCAATCCGATGAACTAAGTGCTTGTATTATGGAATCAGAAATTTACCAAGCTTATCGAGAAGCTAAATATAAATTAGAAACAGATTTAGAAGTAAAGATTTTAAGAAAGAAATTTGATCAAATCAAGTCACACTATGATGATTGTTTAAGGTTTGGAAGATATCATCCTGATTATAATAGAGTAATGAAAGAAACAAGACAGCAGAAGAGAGAATACGAAATGCACCCAGTCGTTTCCAACTTTAAAACTAAAGAAACAGAATTACAGAATTTATTGGATGAAGTTGTAAGCATTGTATCTTATTCTATATCAAACAATGTTAAAGTAGATACAGGTAATCCATTCTTTACTAGTGAGAGTCACGGTGGAGGATGTTCAACAGGCGGTTCATGCGGTTGTTCTTAATAAAACAGTCCGAGGCATATATAAATGTCTCGGACTGTTTTATGTTTAATATTGTTTTTTAATTAAAAAGTGCGCTGTATCTGGTCTATCTGTAACGATAGTATGTGCACCTTTTTGAATTAAGTCATCCATAATATCTATTTGATTAATAACCCAATAACCAACGGCAATATTCAGTGAAGTTAAATATTGAATAAAGCCTTCTGAATCAAGTGGAAGACCTTTTGCATTTACAGGAATTTGGAATGTATCAGTTTTAGGTTGGTAAACATGTCCATAACCAGAATGATAAGCAGTATATGCTTTTGTTACTTCGTTTTGTCCTGTACCTAATGAAATAGTATCTTGAGCGTATAAATTAAATCTTTCTATTTGTTCATCATAAAAACTTGTAATATTTACACGATCTTCAACTTTTAATTCTGATATTAATCGGAATAAGTGTGAAGGTGCTAAACTTCCAGCATAAGATTCAGGATGGTCCTTGATATCGATGTTTACTAACACATCTTGGTATTTTGTTAATAATTCTTTAAGCGTAACGATTTTGGCTTTTTCATCGCCTCTATAAGGATGTTCATGGTTGATATCTTTATAGTGATATCCAAAGTCAAACTGACGTAACTCTTCTAAAGTGTGATCAGCTACTAAGCCAGAACCATTACTTGTTCGATCTACCGTTTCGTCATGTGTAACAACTAAGACTTCATCTTTTGTTAAACGAACATCAATTTCAAAACCAGTTACATTGTATTTTAATGCATGGTCAAAAGCTAGACGGGTATGTTCTGGTCTTAAAGCCATCCCACCTCGATGAGCGAAAATATAAGGTGCTGGTTGAGTAAAGAATGGTTTGATTTTGCGAGGTCTAACTTCACTAGTAGCTTTTGTAATAAGCCAAGAACCTGCAGCTATGCCTCCGATAAGACCTGTTGCTTTCATTAAATTAATTTTTGACATTTTATCCAATCCTTTCGAAATGCAATTAAAGACTTATATATATTCTATCAAATTGGTATGTGATATAAAAGCATGTAAGTTATGAGTGCAAGATTATCTTCTTTCAACATCATATATAAAATGCTAATATAAAAATAAAACATGAAGGGAGATATTGTCATGGAGCTAGTAGAGCGCATTAGTATTATTGTCTATTTAAAAAATATGAAACATGAAAGACAATTACGTAAATTCGGGAATATTTATTATTCTCATAAAAAAGAACAATATGTCATGCTTTATACAAATGAAGATAAAATAGATGACACTATCCAACATCTAATGAAATTAAAATATGTTAAAGATGTGAAAGTGTCACCATTTAAGAGTGTTAAGAGAGATTATTCAAATAAAAATGTTGAGAAAAAAGAATATTTGAACTTTTAATTTATTGTAACGGTGGCAAGTAACGTTCTAGTCTTAATACACCTTTTAAGTAAGTGAAGTAAAGTTCATCTTCTGCGAATTCAGACCGTGACTTTACGTCTAGACCTTTTACTTTTATGTCATATTCATTTGCCCATTGATTAATTAAATCGAATTTTTTGTTAGATTCTGGATACGGATATCTTATGCCTTCTAATATTGTATAGATAGCTTGAAAATGGTTCTCTTTAGTCGGTTTCATAATTATGCAAGCTGTTGATAGCTTCTCCTCAGATAAAGGCGTGTGGAGCATCAAAATATCAGAAATACGTTCGTGATTGTATTCAATGATTGTTTGAAATTCAAATAAATCCGTTAATCCATGTCCAATGACAATAAATGATTGCTTCATATGGTAAACCTCGTTTTCATATAATATATAATTAGTATAGTTAATAATTTAAAATAAAGAAAGAGTTGATTCAATTGAGAGTTATTGGTGGAAAATATAAAAGGTTACATATAAATACAATTGAAGGCCAATCTACAAGACCAACTACCGATAAAGTAAAAGAAAGTATCTTCAATAGTTTACAAGACGTTGACGGGCTTGGCTTAGATTTGTTTGCAGGAAGTGGTGGGTTAGGTATTGAAGCATTATCAAGAGGATTAAACAAAGTTATTTTTGTAGATGGCAATTTTAAAGCGACAAAAATGATAAAAGAAAACTTGGATTTACTCAAAATCCCATCTTCAGAGTATGAAGTGTATAAAAATGATGCTATTAGAGCTTTAAAAGCATTGAATAAAAGAGAAATTCAATTTGATTATATATTTTTAGATCCACCTTATAATAAAGACCTTATAAATAAATCATTAGAAAAAATTGAAGAATTTAATTTATTAAGTGCTAATGGTACAATTGTTTGTGAATTTGATAAATCAGAAAATATAAATACACGTCAGTTTGAAATCTTTAAAAAGTATGAATATGGTCTTACACATGTTATGTTGCTGACAAAAGGAGAGAACGATGTCTAAAAAAATAGCAGTAGTCCCAGGTAGTTTCGATCCAATTACTTTAGGACATATAGATATTATAAAAAGAAGCGCTAAAATATTTGATGAAGTACATGTCTCGGTATTAAAAAATTCTTCGAAAAAAGGTTTATTTACAAATGAAGAAAGAGTGGCATTAATAAAAGAAGCGGTAGAAGATGTACCTAATATCGTAGTACATACATTCCACGGCTTACTCGTTGATTTTTGTAGGGAAATCAATGCGACAACAATTGTTCGAGGATTGAGAGCTGTGAGTGATTTCGAATATGAAATGCAATTAACATCTATGAATAAAAAATTAGATGATGATATAGAAACATTATATATGATGACTAATAATAAGTATTCATTTATTAGTTCTAGTGTTGTAAAAGAAGTAGCGCAATACGATAGAGATGTTTCGGAGTTTGTTCCCGCCAATGTAAATAAAGCTTTAAAAGAAAAACGAGAGAACAACAAATAAACTTCGTGCGATATATACTAAAGCACGAAGTTTATTTCCATTAAATAAGTTTCACTATTTTTTTATATAAACATGTTGATTAAAGTCTGTTTCTGATTCTCCAGATACATACTGGTATAAAGATGTGGCTTTAATCTCATGTTCAAAATACGGAGCAGACTTTTTGTTAACATTAGTAATAATTGGTAATGGGCATGACTCTTGTATTTCTTTAATGTATTTTCTACCTTGTTCGGACATTGCTAATACACGAATTGCTTGTGGTTTATAAGAGTTTACATCTATATTTTTGATGTTGAGTAATGTAGCAGTTAGTAATCTTTGAATACGCGTCCAAGTATATCTTTTTGATTTAATGCGCGATACGAATTCATCGAAAGTCTGACTATCTTCTATTTCTTTCTTTAGTTTATATTCTAACCCTTCAGTCATCATATAAATTTCTTGTAATTCTTTTGTACTTGATCTCAAAATAGTCCATTTTAATAATGGGAAAAAATCATCCCAGTTTACACCTTTATGTGAACTTAATAAGTTAGAGCTAAATTCAGGTAAACTTAGTTTATATTGCTCATCATTTGAAAAGTATGCATTTCTTATTGAGGTTGCACTGGAAATGTGTGAGCGTTGATTTAAGCTTGAATCTAGAAATAAGTTGTCTTTTCGTTGTATAGTCACTGGTTCGATATTAAGGTCGTTGTTTATTATGTGTCTGACGTATTCTATAGCCAATAAATTATTAGAGCCTGATAATAACTTTGAATCTTGAATTAATTCAGAGATGATTCTAGGGTGAGATTTTCCTTCTTTAATCATTTCCTTATATCGTATATCATTTTTTATATCTTCAATTTGACTAATAGTCTCTTTAATATCATTAACGTTTCCTGACTCGCTACCAAAAGATAAATAATTACATTTAAATTGTTCTGCTATATCAACACCACCTTGAGCAAAAAGTTCTCCGGAAGATATTGCATAAATAAGTGGTAATTCCACTACTAAATCTACATATTGAACAGCCATTTTAGCACGTTGAAATTTATTCAAAATTGCTGGTTCTCCTCGCATCGTAAACGATCCACTCATAACAGCGACTGATACATCGCTGTTTGTTATGTTTTTAGATAGTTCAGCATGATAAACATGGCCATTATGAAACGGATTATACTCTGTAATTAAAGCAACACTTTTCATTTGCAATTCCCCTCATTTCACTTCATCATTAGTATTGTATCAGATAATGAATGTTAAGAAAAAATCTTGACAAACGTTGTCGTTAAGGTTACAATAATTTTTGTGTTTGTAAGAGGTGAACCTAGATGAAGTGGTCAATAACACAACTTAATAAATACCAAGACGAACCATTTACTTTTGATAAAGAAATCGATATGAAATATCTTACTGAACGAGTAGATGAACTTATCGATATATCTCCAATAAAAGTAACAGGAGACGTACAAGTGCGAATGCATGAGATAATTGTCAATCTTGACATTAGCGGTGTATTGACGTTACCATGTGCCCGTACTTTAAAGCCAGTAGATCTACCATTTGATACTACTTCAACGGAAATATTCGAATTAGATGAGTTTAGCGATGGTGATGAAGAAGAAGACGGTCTTAGACATAAAGTCGAAGGCGGTATGATTAATTTATTACCGATTATCGAAGAACTCGTTATTTTAGAAAAGCCACAACGCGTATTTTCTGAAGGTAGTGAAGATATTTCAATGGCAGGCAATGGTTGGGAAGTTATTGGCGAAGATCAAATTGAATCAACTGAAACTTCAGATCAAGAAGATAGTGAACGTAAAGTTGATCCAAGACTTCAAAAATTACAACAATTCTTCGATGATGAAAAATAATCGAACTAGTGTTTATAAAATTTAAGGAGGAATTAAACATGGCAGTTCCAAAAAGAAGAACTTCAAAAGCAGCTAAAAGAAAACGTCGTACTCATTTCAAAATCTCAGTACCAGGCATGGTAGAATGTTCTAACTGTGGAGAAATGAAATTATCTCACCGTGTATGTAAAGCATGTGGATCATACAAAGGTAAAGAAGTCGTTTCTAAATAATAAGTTATATTACAACGTCCTTTTTAAGGGCGTTTTTTTATTTATATGAAAATATGTGGTTATCATATATAATAGATACATAAGATTACGTAAACACGAGGAGATTATATGGAAGAAATCACTTCAGCACAAAATAATAAAATAAAACAAATTAATAAATTAAAGAAAAAGAAAGACAGAATAAAACAAGGGCAATTTCTTATTGAAGGTTATCATTTAGTTGAAGAAGCATTTCGCAGTCAACTAAAAATAAATTCTTTATTATCAGTAGATTTTTCAAGATTAGATGAACAAATTATAGATTATGCGGAAAATGCTTATATTATAAATTTTAAAGTAGCTGAAGCATTGTCGGACACAACTACACCACAAGGTATATTCGCTGTTGTTGATATTCCGAATTACGAAGCAGATGTTTTTAAACAAGTGCTTATTTTAGATAGAGTACAAGATCCTGGAAACATGGGGGCACTTATTCGTAATGCAGATGCGTCTGGTATGGATGCAGTTATTTATTCTAAAGGCAGTGCAGACCCTTATCAAGATAAGGTGTTAAGAGCATCACAAGGTAGCGTGTTCCATTTGCCAATCATTGAAGAAAATTTATTAACATTTATACAATCATTTGATGGCAAAGTATTTGGAACGAGTTTACAAAACGCAGTGCCATATAACACTGTTGAAAAACAAGACAATTTTGCTTTAATTATGGGTAATGAAGGCAGTGGTGTTGATGAATCATTATTGCAGGAAACATTCCAGAACTTAAATATACCTATATATGGCCAAGCTGAAAGCTTAAATGTAGCTGTATCTAGTGGTATTTTACTCTATCACTTGAGAGGTTGACCATTCATGTATAATTTTATATAATGATTTCATAATCAATATGAGCTAATAAAAGGACGTAAATTAATGTTCGCGCATGAAAGGGAATGGATTCGTGACTGAAAAATCCTATGTTGTGACTTAATTTTTTTCATCCTTTTGGCAACTTAAAGAAATTTAAGTCGGAATGTAGATCCGTTATCAACATATAAGTGTATGCATGAGTATGTATAAATTTGGGTGGTACCACGGAAGACTTTCGTCCCTCTATTATTGAGGGGTGGAAGTCTTTTTTTCGACTAAATAGGAGGATATATATGTCATTACGCGAGAAACTTTCAGATTTAAGACAAGAAGCGCTTGTTCGCATAAACGAAGCTAAAGCTGAAAGATCATTACAAGATGTTAAAGTAAATTACTTAGGTAAAAAAGGCGTTATTACAAGTTTGATGAAAGAAATGAAAGATTTACCTAAAGAAGAAAGACCAGAATTTGGTCAATTAGTTAACGAAGTACGTAACGCTGTTGAAGTTGAAATTGAATCTAAAAGAGAATTATTAGAAGAAGAAGCGTTAAATGAACAACTAGAGAATGAAACAATAGATGTAACTTTGCCTGGTAGAAAAGTGGCATTAGGAGCAAAACATCCTCTGACTAAAATTAACGAAGATTTAGAAGATTTATTTATTGGATTAGGATATGAAATCGTTGAAGGTTATGAAGTTGAATCGGACTATTATAACTTTGAAGCTTTAAATTTACCTAAATCACATCCAGCGAGAGATATGCAAGATACTTTCTATATTTCAGAAGAAGTTTTATTGCGTACACACACATCTCCAGTTCAAGCTAGAACTTTAGAAAAAAGAAATGGTAAAGGTCCAGTAAAAATTATTTGTCCAGGTAAAGTTTATAGACGAGATTCTGATGATGCAACACATAGTCATCAATTTACTCAAATCGAAGGATTAGTAGTTGCAGAGAACATTAAAATGAGTGATTTAAAAGGTACTCTAGAACTATTAGTACGTAAATTATTTGGTAAAGATAGAGAAATACGTTTAAGACCAAGCTTCTTCCCATTTACAGAACCTTCAGTTGAAGTAGACGTATCCTGTTTTAAATGTAAAGGTAAAGGATGTAATGTGTGTAAACAAACTGGTTGGATAGAAGTATTAGGTTCAGGTATGGTACATCCTAACGTATTAGAAATGGCTGGGTTTGACTCAAATAAATATTCTGGATTTGCATTCGGATTAGGGCCAGATAGATTAGCTATGTTGAAATATGGAATTGAGGATATAAGACACTTCTATACTAATGATGTGAGATTTATAGAACAATTTAAGCCTGTAGAAGATGGTGGTGAAGCGTAATGTTAGTAAGTAAAGAATGGTTAAATGAATTTATAAAAATAGATGCTGGTATTGAAGAACTAGCAGAAAAAATAACAAGAAGTGGTATAGAAGTAGATAGCATTACGGACTATAGTAAAGATATTAAGAAATTAGTCGTAGGTCACGTCGTTTCTAAAGAAAAACATCCAGAAGCAGATAAATTAAATATTTGTAAAGTAGATGTTGGCGAAGAAGAACATGTACAAATTGTTTGTGGTGCACCAAATGTCGATGAAGGCCAACATGTTATTGTTGTTAAAGTCGGTGGAAGATTGCCTGGCGGGGTTAAAATTAAAAGAGCTAAATTAAGAGGCGAAGTTTCTGAAGGCATGATTTGTTCTCTACAAGAAATTGGTATGGATCAAAACGTCTTACCTAAAAAGTATGCAGACGGTATTTATGTATTTTCAAATGAGCCAACACCAGGAAATGATGCGTTAGAAGCTTTATTATTAGATGATCAAGTAATGGACTTTGATTTAACACCTAATAGAGCTGACTGCTTAAGTATGCTAGGTGCTGCACATGAAGTTAGTGCTTTGTATGATCAAGATATTAAGTATCCAAATACAAACGTTAATGAAACCACTGCAAAAGCTTCTGATGAACTATCAATTACTGTTGAAGATACAGAAGCGGTGCCGTTTTATTCAGCTAGAATAGTTAAAAATGTCACGATAGAACCATCACCAACTTGGCTACAATCAAGATTAATGAAATCAGGTATTCGTCCAATCAATAATGTAGTTGATGTTTCAAACTATGTATTGCTTGAATACGGTCAACCACTTCATATGTTTGATCAAGATCAAATTGGTTCTAAAGAAATTGTTGCTCGTTATGCTAAAGAGGAAGAAAAAATGACAACACTTGATGATGTTGAAAGAACTTTAAAAACTTCGGACATTGTAATTACTAACGGTAAAGAACCAATCGCAATAGCTGGTGTGATGGGTGGAGATTTTTCTGAAGTAACAGAAAACACTGTGAACGTTGTAATTGAAAGTGCATTATTCAATGCAACTAATATTCGTCAAACATCTAGAAGATTAGGTCTACGTAGTGAAGCATCAAATCGATTCGAAAAAGGTGTTGCAAGTGAAAGAGTACTTGAGGCATTAAATAGAGCAGCTTATTTATTACAAGAAATCGCAGGAGCAAAAGTGTTAAACGAAGTTGTATCGGACGGAACTTTACCTGCAACTTCTAAAGTAATCAGTATTTCAACACACGATGTGAATGAGTTAATTGGATTTAATTTATCGACAGACGAGATTGATACAATTTTCAATCGTTTAGGTTTCACTACTAATATTACACGTGAAGACTTTGAAGTAACTGTTCCTTCAAGACGTAATGATATTACAATTAAAGCTGATTTAATCGAAGAAGTAGCGAGAATATACGGTTACGACCAATTGCCATCAACTTTACCAAACTTTGAAAATGCTACAGCAGGTTATTTAACAGATAATCAACTAAAAACACGTAAAGTAAAAGAAATTCTAGAAGGTGCAGGTTTAGACCAAGCGATAACATACTCTTTAGTGAGTAAAGATATAGCTACTCAATTTACAATCAATCAACATGATGTCGTTGAGTTGATGATGCCTATGAGTGAAGATCAAGCTGCTTTACGTCAAAGCATATTACCAAGATTGATTGATGCAACACGTTATAACGTTGCTAGAAAGAATAAAAATGTAGCATTATATGAATTAGGTAAAGTCTTTTATGGTAATGGTCAAGATGAGTTGCCAACTGAAGTGGAGTTCTTAAGTGGAATACTAACAGGACAATATTCAGGTAACCGTTGGCAACAAAAAGATGAACCAGTAGACTTTTATTTAGTAAAAGGCATCGTGGAACGTATTGCAGAACAATTAAATGTACGTTTTACATTTGAAACTACTAAAGTAGATTTATTACACCCAGGTAGAACAGCATATGTAAAATTAGATGATGAAGTAATCGGCTTAATTGCAGAGCTGCATCCAACTGTAGAGAAAGAAAATGATTTAGACCGTACGTATGTTTTTGAACTAAACTTCACTAGAATATTAGAGCATCCAGTAGGTAAAATTGAATATGCACCTATACCAAGATTCCCAGGTGTATCAAGAGATGTTGCTTTAGTTGTAGGTACTGAAGTTTCAGCTTCTTCATTAATTAATACTATTGATGAAAATGGTGAAGAAATCTTAAATCATACAGAAGTATTTGACGTTTATGAAGGTGAACATATGGAAGAAGGCAAGAAATCAGTAGCTATCCGTATAGATTACTTAGATGTAAATGACACACTAACTGAAGAAAAAGTTACAGCTGTACACAATCAAATACTAAAAGCACTAGAACAACAAGGTGCCACGTTGAGATCATAATTAACAAAACAAAAACGCCAATCCATGAGTTTACAATTCACGGATTGGCGTTTTTCATTTCGATATTTATAATATTGAATGTTTACATGAGAATTATTATTTCTTTTTACGTTTACTCATTTTTGTAATTTGTTTTCCGATAAACCATATTAAATAACACATAATAAGAATGGCTAAGATAACTTGCCAACCTATAGTTATGAGCAGCATATTAATTTCTCCTTTTACGGTTAATTAAATCTAAAACTTTTTCTCTATTTTTAAAATGTTTTTTCGAAATTTTATCGAGTTGGTGCATATCATATCTCTGAGCGATTTTAGCAGCTTCTAAATCGACTTTACTACTAGCGCCTTTAGGTATAATCATATTTAAATCTTTCGCGATTTTATCCATATGTTTTACGAAAGCATATCTAGCGATAATGCTTGCTGCAGCTATAGCAATTGATTTTGATTCACCTTTTGTTTCAAAAAATGTAATATCTTTTCTAGGCATAGGGCTTGCTGTATAGCGTTCATATGTACTAGCTTGAACAAACTGGTCAATGACAATCTGTTCTAATTCATTTTCATCTATACGTGATATAACATTAGTAATTGCTTGGTTATGTAATACAGCTTTCATTTTTACTTGACTCCAACCGTCAAGTTGCTTTTTATTATAGTTATCATTATCAAGAACTATGAGCGAATGTGGACAAATTTCAATGATTTGCTCTGCTAACTGTACAATTTTAGCATCAGTCAGTGATTTAGAATCCATAACACCTATAGTTTTTAAAATTTCTGCATTTTTCTTGGAAACATAAGCTGCACAAACTGTTAATGGCCCAAAATAATCACCACTGCCTGCCTCATCGCTGCCTATAGTATTATGCTTGTCGAAATTATAAACTTTATTAGATGTACTAGTTTTTTGGGGTTGAGATGATTCGATTTTAATTCCAAGTAGTTGTGAAGCTACTTGTTCTGCATCTTTACCTTGAAACATAATTTTTTTAGAATGATAAATTTGTACTTGAGTACTTTTAATTTTTTTTCGTGCAATGGTACCATTAGGAAGACCAGTTGTTTCCATGTTATATTGATTAATTAAATGATTGATGGTTTGCGTGTCTATTACTTTAACGATATTTCCCACAATGTATATCCTGCCTTTAATATATTTTCTTAGTTAAGGTTATCATAATTTTTTGGTTAAAACGAATATTCTATTGGGAAGTTAGTGGATTATCATACACAAATGAACATATGTCATGTATAATATATTATGATTAAGTATAGAATAATCCATTTATAATTTGAACAGGGGTAGTATAATGAGTGAAAACAAAAACAGAGTAACAGTAGTTATAAATGATCAACATTATACAATAATTGGAGAAGACGATCCATCTCATATTCGTTATGTAGCTGGTAGAGTAGATGAGAAGATTAAAGCATTGGGTCAATTAAATGCTGGGTTGGATACAACACGTAAATCAGTTCTCACTGCTGTAAATGTGATGCACGAGTATGTTAAATTGGAAGAAGAGAATGAAAAGCTCCAAGAAGAAATAAAACAATTAAAAAATAAAGGAAATTTAGAATGATTACATTACTAGTTATTATATGTTTAATATTAGGTGTCATCATTGGTTATAGAAGAAGTTTGGTATTAGAGTCTTTACATGCTATAAGTACAATTTCTGCACTTGTAGTAGCAGTAATTTGCTATGCGCCATTTAGTAAGCAATTACATCTTTTACTTCCTTATCCAAGTGCATCTACTGAAGGTACTAATGCAATATTTAAAAATATTAATAATGAGGATGCATTTTATAATATTATGGCAATTCTCATTTTATTTGTTTTGACTAAAATAATTTTACAAGTAATTTCTACTGTATTTGATTTTTATCATCAAATGGAATTCGGTGGTAAGTATGCGCAATACTTTGCTATGGTACTTGGTTTTATAGAAACATATATTATCGTGATTATAATACTTGCTACTGTTGCAGTGATACCTATACCTATGTTTATAGAAGCTTTACACCAATCTTCTGTAGGGAATCTTGTATTAACAAAAACACCATTCTTATCTGATTTGTTAGTAAATTGGCTTTCAAATTAATTGAATCATATTGAACTAAGTCATGGGCCAACCTATGACTTTTTTTACGGAGGAATAGATATGTTAACGAAAAAAGATATAGTGAAAATGCTTGAGACAATTGCAGTATATATGGAAATTAAAGGGGAGAATCCTTTTAAAGTATCAGCATATAGAAAAGCTAGTCAATCCTTAGAAACTGATGAAAGAACGATACAAGAAATTGACGATGTCACAACACTGAAAGGAATAGGTAAAGGTGTTGGAGATGTAATTAATGAATATTTAGAAACAGGTAAACAAAGTTATTTAGATGAACTTAAAGAAGAAATACCAGAAGGCTTGATTCCGCTTTTAAAAATTCCAGGTCTTGGCAGTAAAAAAGTCGCAAAATTATACAAAGAATTAAATATAAAAAATAAAGAAGATTTAATAAAAGCTTGTGAAAATAATGAAGTCTCAGCTTTACCAGGTTTTGCTAAAAAAACGGAACAGAAGTTACTAGAAGAAGCTAAAGTTCTAGGACAAAGACCTGAACGTTATCCAATCAATACAATGATTAAAGCACACGAAGTGATTAATCGCTTTTTAGATGATATTGACGGCATAATTGAATATCATGTTGCGGGTAGTTTTAGAAGAATGAAAGAAACGAGCAAAGATTTAGACTATATTATTTCTACTGAAAATGAGATGGATGTTCAACAAGCGCTTTTACAATTCCCAGACATACAAGAACAAATTGCTGTAGGTAAAACTAAAGTCTCATTAGATATATTAATTGAAGATGATGTAATAGGTGTAGACTTCAGAATGATTAAGCCTGAAGCTTTCTACCATACTTTGCAACATTTTACAGGTTCAAAAGATCATAATATAAGAATTAGGCAATTGGCTAAAGAAAGAAATGAAAAAATAAGTGAATATGGTATTGAAGAAAGTAACGGTAATATAATTACTTATGATAATGAAAAAGCTATTTATGATCACTTCAATGTACCGTATGTTCCTCCAACTATGCGTGAAGATGGTACAGAATTTGATAAAGATATTAGTAATATTGTTCAATTAAGTGATATCAATGGTGATATCCATATGCATACAACTTATAGTGATGGTGCCTTTAAATTAGAAGAGATGATAGAAGCTGCGATAGAGAAAGGTTATCAATTCATATGTATAACTGATCATTCTAGAAGCCTTGCAGTAGCTAACGGATTATCTATAGATCGACTTTTAGAACAAAATGAAAAAATCAAACAATTAAACGAAAAATATAAAGAAATTGATATCTATAGTGGTACAGAAATGGATATTAAACCAGATGGTACTTTAGATTATCCTAACGAAGTATTAAAAGAATTAGATTATGTAATTGCTGCCATTCATCAAAGCTTTAATCAAACTGAAGAAGAAATTATGAATAGGTTAAGAAATGCATGTGAGAACCCATATGTAAGACATATAGCTCATCCTACAGGCCGTATTATAGGTAGAAGAGATGGTTATAAAGTTAATATTGAACAACTTATTGAGATGGCTAAAAAAACAAATACTGTTTTAGAATTAAATGCAAATCCACAAAGATTGGATTTAAATGCAGAAGTATTAAAAAAACATCCTGATTTAATGATTACTATTAATACAGACGCTCATCATATCGATCACTTTGATTTTATGAAATATGGCGTCGGTACTGCACAAAAAGGATGGGTCAAAAAAGACCAAGTTATAAATACTAAAGATCGTGATTCATTTAAAGAATGGATTCGTTCTAATAAATAATGTACAAATAGAAGAGGGAAGATAAAATGAATGAAAAAACATTAAAAGTTCTTGAATATCCCTTAATTATTCAAAAATTGTCAGCTCATGCTACAAGTGACATTGCGACACGCTTAATTGAAGAGGTTAAACCAAGTGATGATTATGCATCTGTTCAACATAGTTTAAATGAAACGGATGAAATGACACAAATATATAATAAACATAGGGTGCCAGGATATTCAGGATTACAAGATATTAAATCTCTTGTAAGAAGGTCTGAAATAGGAAGTTTATTAAATGTCGAAGAACTTAATCAAATTAAAAGAAATATACAAGTTCAAAATAGATTTAAAACATTTTATGCAAGCATTGTAGAAGAAGATGAAGATATTCTGTATCCAATAATAGACGAACAAGTTTCTCGATTACCAGTGCTCAGTGAATTGTTAAATCAAATAAATGAACAATGTGATGAACATGACTTATTTGATACGGCTAGTCCTAAATTAGCGGAATTGAGATATCAAATTAAAAAAACGAACGATCGTATTAAATCAAGATTGGAACAAATGGTAAGATCTCAATCGAATCAGAAGAAATTATCAGATTCGATTGTTACAGTGAGAAATGATCGACATGTATTACCTGTTAAAACTGAATACCGTCAAGATTTCAGTGGTATCGTACATGATCAGTCTGCATCCGGCCAAACTTTATATATAGAACCTAGTGCAATTGTTGAAATGCATAATCAGATTGCACAAGTAAAAGTGAAAGAAAAAGAAGAAAGAGATAGATTGCTATATATTCTTACAGAACTAGTTAGCGGTGTATCTTATGAATTACTAACAAGCACAGAAATAATGGGTCATTTAGATTTTATAACTGCTAAAGCCAAATTTGGTACGACTATAAAAGCAACAAAACCTATTCTTTCTGAAGATAGAGCTATATATTTACCTAAAGCAAGACATCCATTAATCAATGAAAATGAAGTGGTTAGCAATACGATTGAATTTAAGGAAGATATAAATGCTGTTATTATAACTGGTCCTAATACAGGCGGTAAGACAGTAACTTTAAAAACAGTTGGTTTGATTACATTAATGGCGCAATCTGGTTTATTAATTCCAACTTTAGACGGTTCAATCATTACAATATTTAAAAATGTATTTTGTGATATTGGTGACGAACAATCTATAGAGCAATCTCTATCTACGTTTTCATCACATATGAAGAATATTGTTAATATTATCGAGCACGCAGATAAAGATTCATTAATCTTATTTGATGAGCTTGGGGCAGGTACTGATCCAAGTGAGGGTGCTGCATTAGCGATGAGTATATTAGATTATACAATTGAAAGAGATGCATTAATAATGGCTACAACACATTATCCAGAACTTAAAGCTTATAGTTACAATAGAGACAAAGTGATGAATGCAAGTGTGGAATTTGATGTAGAGACTCTAAAACCAACTTATAAATTATTAATGGGTATACCAGGAAGATCTAATGCGTTTGAAATTTCGAAAAAACTAGGATTAAAAAATGAGTTAATTAATCATGCTAAATCGCTAATTGGTCAAGATGAGAAAGAAATTAATGTCATGATTGAGTCGTTAGAAAAGAATGCTAAATCAGTGGAAAACGATAGAATTGAAGTGGAAAAATTAAAACAAGAATCACAAGAACTACATCAATCACTATCTCAAGAGTTACAACGTTTTGAAAAATTCAAGACTCAATTAATGGATGAAGCACGCAATAAAGCAAATCAAGAAGTGAAACAAAAAACTAGAGAAGCAGAAAACATTTTACAAGAATTGCGAGATATGAGAGATAAATCTGGCGCTGAAGTAAAAGAACATGAATTAATTGAACGCAAAAAACGTTTAGATAACCAATATACTGCAGAATCCATTAAACAGAATGTACAGAAAGAACGTCATGATAAAATAGAAGTAGGTGACGATGTTAAAGTATTATCGTATGGACAAAAAGGTGAAGTCATTGATATTGCTAGTGATGAGGAAGCGATTGTTCAGATGGGTATTCTCAAGATGAAAATAGAAATTAAAGATTTAGAGAAACTAGATAAGAAAAAACAACAACCACAAAAAGTCGTGCCAAGAACCAATAGATCTACTATAAAAATGGATTTAGACTTACGTGGTTATCGTTACGAAGAAGCTATGATAGAATTAGACCAATATCTTGATCAAGCAGTTTTATCAAATTATGGTACAGTAAATATTATTCATGGTAAAGGTACTGGTGCGTTACAAAAAGGTGTGACAGAACATTTGAAACGACATCGTTCAGTCGACAGCTTTAGGACAGGTATGCCTTCAGAAGGTGGATTTGGTGTTACTGTAGTGACATTGAAATAAGGAGGAAACATATTGGATAATTTTGATATGTATAAGCTTGCTAAAGTATTAATCGTTATTTCTGCTTTAACATTTATAGCAGGTATCGCTTATTTAATTTTCTTATAAGGAGAAGTGTCATGATAAAAACTAATATAGAACAAAATGTTTTGTTTATTGAACTTAATAATGGCCCTGTAAATGTTTTGAACGAAGCGGTTTTAAATCAAATTATAGGAGCTATAGAAGAAATAGGATTTGGCAATGATGTTAAAGTAATAGTAATTAAAGGGAATGAGAAATGTTTTTCAGCTGGAGCAGATATCAAATCATTCCTTGGACTATCCAAGCATGAAAGGTTAAATTTAGCTTCGACAAGTGCAAAACTATTTAGATTGATTAAAACATGCCACAAACCAGTTATTAGTTCTATTCACGGCGTATGCTTAGGCGGAGGTTTAGAATTGGCTTTAGCATGTGATATGAGAATTATAACGAATGACACTAAAGTAGGGTTACCAGAAGTTAATTTAGGTATTTTTCCTGGATTTGGTGGTGTGAGAAGGCTATCCGCAATGATAGGTCAACATAAAGCACTTCAAATCGCATTAACTGGAGATATGATAAAGCCTGAAGATGTATCACATTTATTTAATGATATTGTTGAACAAAATGAATTAGATAATGTAACGAAAGAGTTAGCCTTTAACATAGCGAGTAAATCATCAGATTCTATTAAAGTAATTAAGCAAATGTCTAATCTGGATATATCATTAGAAAGTGATCAAATTGAGGAAAGACATTTCGTAGATATCATTGAAACAGAAAATGCTCAAGAAGGAATTGACGCTTTTATTTCAAAAAGAACACCTAATTTTAAGTGATTGATTAACAGTACATCATGAAGTACAATACAGTGTGAGCAAACAACATGCATCGGTCTATGAACCGTGCTATACTCACTATATCATTAATTATCAAGGAGGATATTTCCTATGGCATTAGTAAAAGCAACTGATTCAAACTTTGACGAACAAATTAAAGAAGGCGTTAATTTAGTAGATTTCTGGGCACCTTGGTGTGGACCTTGTAAAATGATTGCACCAGTATTAGAAGATTTAGCTAAAGACGTTGAAGGTAAAGCAAATATAGTTAAATTAGATGTTGATGAAAACCAAGAAACAGCAGCTAAATATGAAGTAATGAGTATTCCTACATTAATCGTATTTAAAGACGGCGAACCTGTTGATAAAGTTGTAGGTTTCCAACCTAAAGAACAACTAGAGCAAGTTTTAGCTAAACATTATTAATCTTAAATCCAATCATCAGGCTGGGACATTAATCAATGTCTCAGCCTGATTTGTCATATTGGCAATAGATGACTGACTGGCTTACTAATGCGTTCCATTAACGTTTTATCAATACTAGTTAGAATTGCTAGAGTGGGAGTATAAAATCTTATTTAAAAATTAGATTTTTATCCTACTCTTTTCACATTGTAAATAGAACGTATGTTTTGGTAGGTAGACGATTTATTGATATAATAATATTAAAAAGTTATAAAGGTAGGTGAATTTTGTGGAAGACTACCAAAAGAAAATTAAACAAAAACTAGAAGTTATACCTACAGAACCTGGTTGTTATATTATGAAAGATAGACACAATTCAGTAATATATGTTGGTAAAGCTAAACGTTTAAGAAATAGGGTTAGAAGCTATTTTACGGGAGCACATGATGAAAAAACAACACGTTTAGTCGGGGAAATAAGAGATTTCGAGTTTATCGTAACTTCTAGTGAAATAGAGTCTTTGTTACTAGAATTAAACTTAATTAAGAAGCATCAACCACGATATAATATTTTATTAAAAGATGACAAGAGTTATCCATTTATTAAAATAACAAATGAAGAACATCCACGTTTACTCGTAACACGCACAGTAAAGAAAAATTCAGGTAAATATTTTGGCCCTTATCCAAACGCATATGCAGCACAAGAAACTAAAAAGTTATTAGACAGAATATATCCACTTAGAAAATGCGTTACAATGCCTAATAAAGTTTGTCTTTATTATCATATCGGTCAATGTCTAGGTCCATGTGTTTATCCAGTTGAACAAGCTCAATATCAACAAATGATTAAAGAAATTACTGACTTTTTAAACGGTGATGATAAAACGATAGTGAATGATCTACACGATAAAATGAATGCAGCAAGTGAAGCATTAAAATTTGAAGAAGCAAAAGAATATAGAGATTTAATTAAGCATATTGAAATGTTGAATTACAAACAAAATATGATGTCAGCTGACATGACAATGCGAGATATCTTCGGTTATTCAGTAGATAAAGGTTGGATATGTATCCAAGTATTTTTCATTAGACAAGGTAAACTAATTGAAAGACAGGCTTCTATGATTCCAATTATTCAAACTGCTGAAGAAGAATTCTATACATTTATTGGTCAATTTTATACGTTAAACCAACATTTAACACCGAAAGAAATTCACATTCCAAAAAATCTTGACAAAAAAACAGTAGAGTCTGTTGTTGATTCAAAAGTTATACAACCACAAAGAGGTAAGAAGAAAGAAATGGTAGATTTAGCAATTAAAAATGCTAATATTTCATTAAATAATAAATTCGAATTAATTGCTAAAGATGAATCTAGAACAATTAAAGCTATTGAGGATTTAGGAGATTCAATGGGGATCCAAACACCTATTAGAATAGAAGCTTTTGATAATTCTAATATACAAGGTGTTCATCCTGTTTCTGTTATGATTGCTTTCGTAGATGGAAAACCAAGCAAGAAAGATTATCGAAAGTATAAAATTAAAACAGTTGATGGACCCGATGATTATAAATCAATGCAAGAAGCAGTTCGAAGACGTTATACGAGAGTATTAAAAGAAGGTTTACCAATTCCTGATTTAATTATAGTCGATGGTGGTAAAGGACACATGTCTTCAGTAAGAGAAGTTTTAGAAAATGAACTAGGCTTAGATATTCCAATAGCAGGGCTTAGCAAAAATGATAAACATCAAACTTCTGAGTTATTATATGGTACGCAAGCAGAAATTATACCACTAAAGAAAAATTCTCAAGCTTTTTATTTATTACAAAGAATTCAAGATGAAGTTCATAGATTTGCTATTACATTCCATCGATCAACAAGACAAAAAACTTCTTTAAAATCTGTATTAGATGAAATAGAAGGTATAGGACCAAAACGAAAACAAAATTTATTAAAACATTTTGGTTCAATTAAAAAAATGAGAGAATCTAATGAAGAAGAATTTATGAAAATTGGATTGCCTCAGAAAGTCGCCCACAACCTAAAAGTAAAACTTGATAGTAAAGAGTAATATTACAATAGAAAATCCAATTATATGGGTATGAGAATAATTCTCATACCCAAAATCTTATGTAATAATGTTACAATATACATGTAATGCTCATTGTGTTTTTTTTAATACACATGTAATCGTTTTCAGTTATAAAAGAAAATATAGACACAATCGAGTTATAGATTAAAGTTAGGGGGGACTTCTTTTGGCGTCAAGCGAAAATCAGTTTATTTTACGTCGTATCCATTCAATGTTAGGTGTAATTCCTATAGGAATATTTTTGATTCAGCATTTGGTAATTAACCATTTTGCAACTATTAGTCCAGAGGCATTTAATAAAGCTTCAGACTTTATGTGGCATTTACCATTCAAAATCGTTTTAGAAGTGGTAATAATTTATATTCCTATATTATTCCACGCTATATATGGATTATACATAGCGTTTACAGCTAAAGAAAATGTAGGCAGACAATCATTATTTAGAAACTGGATGTTTTTATTCCAACGTATAACAGGTGTTATCTCGTTTATATTCATTGCTGTACACGTTTATCAAACGCGTATACAGGCAGCATTAGGACATCATATTGATTTTGATATGGTTTCAGATATATTATCTAATCCTATTTCAGTAACGTTATATGTTATCGGCGTATTAAGTGTTATATTCCATTTCTCAAATGGTTTATGGTCATTCTGTATCACTTGGGGGATCACACAATCGCCTAAGTCACAACGCTATATGACTTATGTAACATTATTCGTATTTATCGTTATTAGTATTATTGGCTTAAGAGCTATATTCGCGTTCGTATAAGATTTATACTTTTTAGGGGAGTGACAATTTTTATGGCAAACAACAAAATTATTGTTGTCGGTGGTGGTTTAGCTGGTTTAATGGCAACAATTAAAGCTGCGGAAAAAGGTGCACATGTTGACTTGTTCTCATTAGTACCAGTTAAACGTTCACACTCTGTTTGTGCTCAAGGTGGTATTAATGGTGCAGTTAATACTAAGGGTGAAGGTGACTCTACATCTATTCACTTCGATGATACTGTATATGGTGGGGACTTCCTTGCTAACCAAACACCGGTTAAAAGAATGACTGAAGCAGCACCAAGTATTATCCACTTATTAGATAGAATGGGCGTAATGTTTAACCGTACACCTGAAGGTCTTTTAGACTTCCGTAGATTTGGTGGAACATTATATCATAGAACAGCTTTTGCTGGTGCAACTACAGGACAACAATTACTATATGCATTAGATGAACAAGTTAGAAGATTCGAAGTACAAGGTTTAGTAACTAAATACGAAGGCTGGGAGTTTTTAGGCATTGTTAAAGATGACGAAGATGCAGCTCGCGGTATTATAGCTCAAAACTTAAAAACTGCTAAAATAGAATCATTTGGTTCAGACGCTGTTATTATGGCAACAGGTGGACCTGGTATTATCTTTGGTAAGTCAACAAACTCAATGATTAATACTGGTTCAGCTGCATCTGTTGTTTATCAACAAGGTGCTAAATACGCGAATGGTGAATTTATCCAAATTCACCCTACAGCAATTCCGGGCGATGATAAATTAAGATTAATGAGTGAGTCAGCTCGTGGTGAAGGTGGCCGTATTTGGACTTATAAAGACGGTAAACCTTGGTATTTCTTAGAAGAAAAATATCCTGACTATGGTAACTTAGTACCACGTGATATCGCAACTCGTGAAATATTTGATGTATGTGTAAACCAAAAATTAGGTATTAATGGCGAAAACATGGTATACCTAGATTTATCACATAAAGATGCTCATGAGTTAGATGTTAAACTTGGTGGTATAATTGAAATATATGAAAAATTCACTGGTGACGACCCTCGTAAAGTCCCAATGAAAATATTCCCAGCTGTTCACTATTCGATGGGCGGCATATGGGTAGACTTTGATCAAATGACCAATATTAAAGGACTTTTCGCTGCAGGAGAATGTGACTTTTCTCAGCATGGTGGTAACAGATTAGGCGCTAACTCGTTATTATCTGCAATTTATGGCGGTATGGTAGCTGGTCCTAACGCAATGGAATACGTTAAAAATATCGAAACTTCATATACAGAGTTAGATGAAGAATTATATCAAAAACGTATTGACGAAGAACAAGAAAAATTCGATCACTTATTAAATCTAAAAGGTACTGAAAACGCATATAAATTACACAAAGAGCTAGGCGAAATTATGACGGCGAATGTAACAGTTGTACGTCATAATGACAAACTGTTAGAAACAGATAAGAAAATAGTAGAATTAATGGAAAGATATCAAGATATTGATATGGAAGATACGTCAACTTGGAGTAACCAAGCTGTATTCTTTACGCGTCAATTATGGAACATGTTAGTGCTTGCTAGGGTTATTACAATTGGTGCATACAATCGTAATGAATCTCGTGGTGCACATTACAAACCAGAATTCCCTGACCGTAATGATGAAGAATGGTTAAAAACTACAATAGCACAATTCAGAGGAGCTGAAGAGGCACCTGAATTTTCATATGAAGATGTTGATATTAGTCACATTGAACCTCGTAAACGAGATTACTCACAGAAATCTAAAGGAGGTAAATGATAATGGCAGACTCTCAAACAGTTGAACAAAATGCACAAGGACAAAATCAAGAAGACAAAACAATTACATTAATCATAACTCGTCAAGAAAATGACAAATCACAGTCATATGACGAAAAGTTTGTGATTCCATATAGACCAAACATGAACGTGATTGCAGCATTGATGGAAATCCAAAGAAATCCTGTTAACTCAAAAGGTGAGAAAACGACACCTGTGACATGGGATATGAACTGTCTTGAAGAAGTATGTGGTGCATGTTCCATGGTTATTAACGGTAAAGCGCGTCAATCATGTTCTGCAATAATTGATCAATTGGAACAACCTATAAAGCTTGAGCCAATGAAAGCATTCCCAGTAGTTCGTGATTTACAAGTAGATCGTTCTCGTATGTTTGATAACTTGAAAAAAGTACAAGCTTGGGTTCCAATCGATGGTACTTACGATTTAGGTCCTGGACCTCGTATGCCTGAGAAAAAACGACAAACAGCATATGAATTATCAAAATGTATGACATGTGGTGTTTGTTTAGAAGTATGTCCTAACATAAACGTAAATAATAATTTTATGGGGGCACAAGCTATTTCTCAAGTACGTCTTTTCAACTTACATCCAACAGGTAGTATGACAAAAGACGAAAGAATTAAAGCGTTGATGTCTGACGGTGGTATTCAAGAATGTGGTAGTTCACAAAACTGTGTGAATGCTTGTCCGAAAGGTATCCCATTAACTACATCAATTGCTTCAATGAACAGAGAAGCAACATTCCAAATGTTTAAATCATTCTTTGGTTCAGATCACCAAGTATATTAATATTATATATTAGTGCTGTGACATCATTGTCCAGTTTATATAAGCTAGTAAAAATTCTTGTATTTTTGAATTTTTACTGGCTCTTTTTATGCTTTAATATAAGGATGTTTATCTATACTAATAAGGCTTAATCAACTCATTTCATTAACTTCAAGTTATTTGATATGTTATTATAAAGTGTATAAGTAAGAAGTTGAAAAGAGGTACCATCGATTATGGAAGATATTACGAAACAGATTGAATATTCTCTAAGACATATTGTAGAAAGAACAAAATATACAGCGAGAACACAATTAAAACTTTATGATATTTCACCACCACAATTTATAACATTGCAATGGTTATATGAAAATGAAAATCTTACTATAGGTGAATTATCTAAAAAATTATTTTTAGCATATTCTACGACAACAGACATCATTGATAAATTAGAAAAGAAAGAGTTAGCAATGAGGATTCAATCTGTTGATGATAAAAGAGTTTTCCATGTTAAATTACTAGAAAAAGGCGAGCATTTAATTGACGAAGTGATTCACGCAAGACAAAGATATACTGAAGAATTATTGTCTGTTATGAATGACGAGGATAAAATCAAATTTAATGAAGCTTTAGATATCATGTTAAAAAGAATGAGAAGTGAAGACCAATGAACAAACCAATAGGCGTGATAGATTCAGGAGTCGGAGGCTTGACAGTAGCTAAGGAAATTATGAGACAATTACCAAATGAAACAATATATTATTTAGGTGATATTGGTAGATGTCCTTATGGTCCGAGGTCGAGAGAAGAAGTCAAAGAGTTTACTATACAGCTTGCTAATTTTTTAGTTAAAAAAGATATTAAAATGTTAGTTATAGCGTGTAATACAGCTACAGCTGTAGCATTAAAACCTTTACAGGAATTACTGTCTATACCAGTTGTAGGTGTAATAGATCCTGGTTCAAGAACTGCTATAATGACAACCAAAAATAATCGTGTTCTTGTATTAGGTACTGAAGGTACTATTAAATCTGAAGCATACAGAAGAAGTATTAAGACTATAAACCCTCAAGTAGAGGTAAAAGGCATTGCTTGTCCAGGATTTGTACCATTAGTTGAACAGATGAGATATAAAGACCCGACGATTACAAGTATCGTTATCCATCAGACACTGAAACAATGGAGATATGATGATTCAGATACAGTAATTCTAGGTTGTACACATTATCCATTGATTTATAATCAAATCAATCAATATTTTGATGGTGAAAAGTCTGTTATATCATCTGGTTTAGAAACAGCAAGGGAAGTAAGTGCGTTGTTAACTTTTAGCAATGAACATTCTTATTATACGCCAAACCCACAGCACAAATTCTTTGCCAATGGTGATGTTGAGCACATTACACGAACGATAACAGAATGGTTACATATAGAAAATGTAGAAGTAGAAAGAATAACATTGTAAGGGGAGACTACTATGAAAGACATTATAATTGCATCAAATAATAAAGGTAAAATTGAAGATTTTAAAGCGATATTTCCTAAAGCAAATGTGATAGGTATATCAGAAATTGCACCAGATTTTGATGTAGAAGAAACAGGTACAACTTTTGAAGAGAATGCTATCTTAAAATCAGAAACAGCTTCTAAAGCATTAAATAAAATTGTGATAGCAGATGATAGTGGATTGTCCGTTGAAGCTTTATACGGTGAGCCAGGTATATACTCAGCACGTTACGCTGGTGAACCTAAAGATGACCAAGCTAATATTGAAAAATTATTATCTAACTTAAAAGATAAAGAAAATAAAAATGCTGAATTTATATGTGCTATTGCTGTAAGTGAACCAGGAAAAGATACAGTAACTTATGTTGGAAAAGTACAAGGAGAAATAATAGATGAACAAAGAGGAGAGAATGGATTTGGTTATGATCCAATATTCTTTGTGCCATCGTTAGATAAAACTATGGCAGAGTTAACTGCAGCTGAGAAAAGTGCAATTAGCCATAGAGGAAATGCTATTAAACTTATGAATGAAGATATAGGGGAGCGATTTCAATGAAATGGATAATTGTTAGTGATAATCACGGAGAACAAGGTATACTTCATGAATTATATGACTATCATAAAAATGCAGATTTATTTTTACACTTAGGAGATTCTGAATTTAATTATGATGACAGTGAATTAAGTTTATTCAAGCGTGTAAAAGGGAATTGTGACTTTGACCCTCAATTTCCAATAGAAAATAGTGGAGAAATAGAGAATATTAAATATTTCTATACACACGGGCACAGATATGATATTAAATCAAATAGAGAAGTTTTAAGTGCACATGCAGCAAATGAAGGTGCTCAATTTGCATTTTATGGTCATAGTCATGTTGCATTATGTGAATCTATAAATGGAGTATATTGTATTAATCCTGGTAGTATATCGCAAACTAGAGGAGATTGGGAAGAAACATATGCGATTTTAGAATTCGATGAAAAAAGAGAAAATGTAAATTTATCATTCTTAAATAGAGATCATAAAGAACTAGAAAAACAATCACTAGCTCTGTAATATACTTTAAAAAGATATAATATGATTTGTAAAAATTTAGTATAAATGAATAGTTATAAATAAAAAATGAGATATTCAAGAGAATATCTCATTTTAATTACAATTAAAGAATAAACTTTCATTTGTAAAATAAATGTTTTATAATATGACTATTAATTCACAGTAAATTTAAAAGATTTACAATTAATCAAAATCGGGAGCGGGTATAAATGGAAAGAACGCGTGTAACATCACTTATAAACAATGAAAAATTTTGTATAAATAAAGGTGAAGAAGATGAAGTACATCGTAATGAAAATATATACGTATTAAGCGCTTATGGACTTGTACATGCAAGTATAGTAGAAATCTTTGAAGATCAATCAATTTGCAGAGCAGATAAAGAAAATACAGTAAAAATAAATGATATCGTACTAACAGATTAATAAAAAAATCAAAATTTCACAAAAAGAGTGTAATAATACCTCGAAAGCGATTTAATAAACCTTTTTCTTTTTAAAAAGTATTGATTAAACTGCAGCAATTAGATATAATTATTCTTGTGTTAATAAATGAGTTAATAAATGTCCTGGTAGCTCAGTAGGATAGAGCAACGGCCTTCTAAGCCGTCGGTCGGGGGTTCGAATCCCTCTCAGGACGTAATTTGCCTATTTCCCGTTGTATCTCGTGTCTATAAACGTTGATATGACGGGATTTCTATATATATGGATATCCCCCGTTATATTCGGTAACTACACCAGAACTACACCAGAACTACACCAAGCTATAAAACTTTTAAGGCTTCTACTGCCTTTTTGTTCTCTTCTTCAAAACTTTCTTCTAGTAGGTGGGAATACACTTCTAATGTTACTTTTATATTTTTATGGCCTAACCTTTTAGAAATATAATGTATAGATACGTCTTTGGATAACAAATAAGAGCAGTGAGTGTGCCTTATAGCATGTGTTGTAATTTGTTTAATACCTAATCGCTCACAATAGCCTTTTAAAGCCTTGTTTACTGCATTAGTACTTATACCATTACTGAATACATAACCGTCCATTGTAGCTGGTCTATGTTCCAATACTTTATATATATGGTCCATATCTTTTTTTGATACTTCTACTGTTCTAGGTGATGTAGTTGTTTTCTGTTCATTGATATAAATCGTTCTTTTGAATCTATCTATATAATCATATTTCAGATTGATAGCGCCGGAAATTCTACAACCAGTAACAACCATAATAAATAGTACTAATGATGAATCAGTATATTTTGTTTTCAATTCTTTCTTTAGATCTGAATATTGTTTTAAAGTAATAAATTTATCATCTTCATGTTGTGATTGATTTTTACCAACATATTTTATTTTATATGTGAAGTTCTTTTTAAGTATTCCTTCATATATAGCATCATCTATTGAACTTCTTATTTTCCCATTCAATTTTCTAACTGATTCATCTGTATGTGTTTTAGCGAATTCATTTATAAATTTTTGATATTTTACTTTAGTAATATCTTTTAAAGGTGTTCTACCAATAGTAGCATTCTCTAAATGGTTCATTATTGTTGTGTATGATACATACGTTTTTTTACTCACATTTGGTTCCTTGTAAGTTTCAGCCCATTCTTTGAAATACTTGTGCAAAGTTACGTTATTGTCAAATTGAAAACCATCTAGTAAATCATTCTTAGCCTTTGTTTCAGCTTCTACTGCTTCACGTTTAGTTGTAAAGCCACTCTTTCTATATGTTTTGCCTTCGTGACCAAAAGCATATTGCCATGTACCACGTTCTTTTCTTTTTGTTACTGTCATTTCACGCCACCCTTTCTTAGTACAACTTGTACTGCTTCCTTAATATGGTCTGGTACAGGATAAGTAGCTGGATCTATCTGTTCACCATATTTGTTAAATACTCGAACCTTTTGTTTTAGCTTTGGTATCTTTTTCATAATTACACCTCCTTATAATAAAACCTCACGTGTTAGGTGAGGTTAAAAGTTATTGAATGTCATCTTTATTAATTTTCCATTTAGCTTTAATATTTTTTAGACCAGGATTTGCATCCATTTCTACCATATACTCGTCAGATTCAGGTACATCGTAATATACATAACCACTTGCAGTATTACCTTTGTTAATTTGATGACTGAAATCAGCATTAGTATCATCTGTACCAAACCATTCTGAATATGTTTCACCGTCAACATTTATAGTAAAATCACTTGAGTCCATTAAAATTTGGTCATCATTATTGTTTTTAAATTTATAACTAACTTTTAATGCTTTCCCGTTTTCTGGTGGCGTACCTATTTCTCCAGTTTCCCCAGCTTCTTCTACACTAGTTAAAGTGACTTCAACTCCTCCAGCTTTTACAGTATCTCCAACCTCATGTGTTTTACTTGCAGTATCAGCTATTTCGTCTTTTTCTTCCTTAGTCCCGTTTAACTCTTCGTCAACACTGCTGAAGAATACGGACACAATAACAACAATAGCTATTATTACGATAATAATACCACCCAAACAACCTAACAGTCCCCAAAGTAGACCTTTCTTTTTCTTTGGTTTTTGATTCATATCTTCCATAACACATTCTCCTTTTCATAATAATTATATATGTTAAAGCCTTTTTAGGCAGATAACCTTATTTCTGTTGTGATTTTAAAAATTTCACATATTCTAATACTTTTTCATTTCGTCTTCGTTTAAATCATCAACCTTCAACGTCTAACTTAGTTAGGCGTTTTTATTTGATAAAACCTCACAAGATGTGAGGTTAGAATTTATTGAATATCAGACTTTTCAATTGACCAATCAGCTTTGTAAGTAGTTAAAAATGGCATAAAGTCCATTTCTACTTTATATTCATCGGCATTCGGCACATCATAATAAAGGTAACCACTACCAGTGTTTTTTTTATTTAATTGATGATCAAAGCCACTATTCAAGTCATCCATTAAATAAAATTCATTCTGAGTTTCTCCATCAACAGTTAATGTAAAGTCTGAATCAGTAACAAAAACTTGATCTTCACTATTATTTTTAAACTTATAATACACTTTTAAAATACTGTCATTGTCTGGAGTAGAATATTCATCATCTGGTTGAACAAATTCAGCTTTCTCAACAGTTACATCAACTTTTCCTACAGTTAATGTTTCACCCAATTTTAGAGTTTTCTTTTCATTTACTACTTTTTCATCTTCATTTTCATCTTCTGAAACATCATCTACACTATCTGTTGTTTCTGTATCATTTTCGCTAACACTATAGTCATCACTTTCTGGTATAGCTACAAATATACCTATGAAACAAACTAAACCTATTATAAATAAAACTATTGAACTAATTAAAGGAATGACGATTTTTCCTTTTTTAGCAATTCTAACAATGGTGATAATAAACATTGTTATGAATGCAATTGAAATCAAAAACCATAGTAACCCAAAAATAACACTTCCCATAAAAAAACTTCCTTTCTTAATTAAAATTTATATATTCAAACACCTGTAAAGGTTCGAATTTAATAACGCAACCTTTATGATAGGTGGATAAACCAAACTTCATTTTATAATGTTTTAGTGTTTCAATTACGTACGATTCTGTAACTTCAAAATAATTTGCAAGTTCATATAGATTGTGTACGCCATTTTTATAAGCTGAAATAATACCGTCTAATGTGATTAATAACTCATAACCACATCGACGGGCTTTTAACTCGAATTTTCTTTTATATATAGATTTATCATCTAAAATATCACCATAAGTAATTTTATGATGAGCTATTTCCTCAGCTAAAACTTCAGTCTTTTTTCTCGGATTTAATCTATCATCAATTAATACCACGCCATCAGAATAAAAACCTTTGTGACTATTTGGCATTTTATCAGTTTCGAATATTAATAAATCATCATGATTGCTCATTAAATTTTCGTAGCGATTCAAAAATATCAATCCCCTTTATTTTCTTTTTTAAGACGCTCAATCAGTCCTAAGATGTATTCAACGTCTTCCTCATCTAGTTCTCCCTCAAGATGTGATGCCATAGTGTTCGGTCTTTTTATTTCTATTTTATCTCTTCCGCTTAATTGATCTAATGTTACTTCAAAGTAATCAGCTAGAGCACTTGCATGTGACATCGAAGGACTAGTTGTACCTTTTTCCCATCTATCGATTGAAGCTTTTGAGAATTTGATATCATACTTATTATTTAATCTATTCGCTAGTTCCGTAAGAGTCAGGCCGTATGATTTTCTTAATCTGCTTAAATTTTCTGGGAAGTTTGTCATTTTTATTTGCTCCTTGTTTGTTATTTACAAACTTATTATATAAGTTTGTTCCCAAAAATCCAACATAATTTACAAACTTTTTTCTCAAAAATGAAATTTAATTGTTGACTTGGCTTTTTTTATGCTTTATCATTCAATGTTTAATCTCATAAATGGGAAATAAAAACAAGGTGGTGAGTTAAGAAATGAAAGATACCCGATATATTAATTTAAAGGTTTACTTAACCAAAAAAGGTATCAAGCATGCTGAAGTAGCTAATATGATAGGAATGAAGCCCTCTAGATTTAGTCAGAAAATCAATAGAAATAAAAGTGATTTTACGATTGAAGAAGCAAGTGCTATTTGTTCTGTTCTTAGAATTAGTATGGATGAATATTTTTTTAACAATAATTTCTCAAAAATGAGAAATAAGGTAGGTGAATAACCAATGTACACAAAAACTTGGTGGAGCATGGAAGATTTAATGAATGAAACAGGTCGTACTAGAAATTGGGTCAAAGATAATATTTTAAAAGTACCTAAATTCAGAAAAGAAATTGAAAAGTTCGCACATTATCCAATAAACAATAATGATCAGTATCGTTTCGTAGGTTCTGAAATGCGAAAGTTCTTAGAAGATAATTTCAAAGAAATATTTGAGATGGAGGCGACCAAATGAGATACACAGCAACTCTGATGAGTGAGTTTGTCATAGCACTAATCGCAATATGGATATTCGACAATATCTTCTTAGCTGGACTGCTAACAGTAATGGCAACATTCCTTATCTATCACGTATGGGATTCATTCTTCAACATGATTGAGGACGAAAAATTAAAAGAAGTGGAGGGGAAGTAGGATGAGAAAGTTAAAACTAATAAAAATAACACTCCTAATCATCATCTTGGCGGAGGAGATTAAGAGTGTTGTTAAAATATTAATATTTTACTTTAAATCAAAAAAATGTCCAAGTTGTTCTTCAAAATCATTAAAATCAGCTAATTATTGTTCAAAATGTAGATATAAGTTTAATTAAATAATGATTTTTTTACAGTTTCACTAACTACATCAATTAGTAAATTTCTAGCACTTTCTTGAACATAATCAGTTGCTTGAGACATATATTTTTTGTATTTTGCTTGGGCAACAGGTGTAGTTGGAGAATCAATTATAAGATCTGGAATTGCATTTTTGATTATTGATCTGTGCTCTTCTGATAACTGTTCATCTAACGAAACTAATTCAATAGCATTATTTAAAATCTTTTCTGTCCAAGGATATGCATTACCACATTCGTGACAGTAATTAGGGACATCATAATCATAGGCGTCCAAAAATCCAGGTACATAATAATAACCTTGTATCGCTGACTGACAGTTTGAACAATTTGAAATTGTATACTCACCACATTCTTTACAAAATTTTCTATAGTTAGCGTTACTTGATGAAGAAACATGACCATTTAGACAGATTGTAGCATTTGTATAATAACCACCCATAAATTCTCACCACACTTTCATAACAAATTAATTTAATTGTACCAAATAAAAGGAGTGAGAACATGAAACATACTATATTATGAAACCCTAGCTTTCCAAAATAGGCTAGGGTCTTTTTTTGTGCTATAATTCAGATAATTAAGGATAGGATAATTATACTGAATCAATAAAGCAATATTTTTAGAAAGGAGAAATTTTATATAATGTTTTTGAGTACATTAATTTTAATAGGAATAGCATTTATTATATTAATTTTTATTATTATTTTACGTAATCCTGTAAAAACATTGTTAATTTTTATATTATTTGTTGTTGCCGTAACAATTATATTTTATGTTATTCGATTTTTATTATTTTTCACATCTTCTATTTTGGATTCATTGTTTGGATAAAAATAATGAAATTTTTTGTTTTTTGAAACGAGTTTCTTATCGTCTTGATGCTATATAAAACACCCATACATGTCACTGGGTAGTTTTTTTATGCTATAATATACATAGTAAAGGTACACATCTGCGGAGTGTACTTGAGGTTAACTGTTGCGACGGTTGCCTCTTTTTTATTTTCACTCTATCTCCAGAATACAATCCATATCTAAGTACATAATGCCTTTATCTTCATAATTAATAACCTGCAATGAGTTCATCATCTTATCAAATTTGTGTATCTCACACTTCAATTCTTTAATATATCCATTATTCCAGTATTTTATAGTAGAAACTGGATTATAAAACATCTTTTCTAACAATACATGGTTTAAATCGGCTAGGGCTGATTCGCTTAATTCTGGTTTCTCAATTTTATCTTGATCACGTATGTGTTGATTAATTTCTTCATATTGTTGTGGCATAGTCGCAAATGGTGCCCATTTTATCATTCCACGTCCGTGTGGTATACGTGGATTAAGATATTCTCTTGGTATCTTTCTATAATCTGTTTCGTATTTATATGGTTCTGGCATATCATGGTTAATGACTTTCATATAATCACCTCATAAACATTATACGAACAAGTGTTCTGTTTTGTAAAGGAAAGATAAATTAATCTACTACACCAGCACTACACCAAACACGCATAAACATTGGTGTTGTGGCATTTGAGGAATCCCTCTCAGGACGCTAATAAGTAAATTCCGTTACATCTCGTTACTAAAAACGAAGATGTAACGGAATTTTTTGTTTATAGTGAATTACTGTTTACTAACGTAATTGCTCCGGAACTACACTAAAATAATTAGAATACTCAACGTCAATAAATCAATTGGAATAAAGTAATTATGATTTATTACTCGACAAAATCTATATCATCATAGGCTTTTGTCCAATGGTTAGGTTGTAATTCTTCTAATTTTTTATATTTAACTTCTTGATTTTCGTTAGTTACACCGACTTTTATTTGATTACCCCAATATAATAATCTTTCTTGACATGTCCCGCATGGCGTAAGTATTTTAAATTCACTCTTTTCGTCATCTCTAACAACGCAAATTGAGTGAGTTATGATGTCTTGGTATTTATGTGCTTCTATGATTGAACCTGTTTCAATACATAATGCACTAGAGGCGTTTATGATTTCTGGGGCAACTGAAGTGTATATTTTACCATTTTTTGAATACATTGCTGCTGCACCTCCCCATCCTTTTGGATATCTTTTTTTTATTAGTGCTTTAGCGTCTTCGAAAAGCTTTTGTTCGATATTCATTTTTTATCCCCTTAATTTTTGTGTTTTTGAAACGAGTGTAAACGAATTTCTTCTTGTTTTGATACTATGTAAACTACCCAGTGATAAGGGCGGTGATTTTTTACGTTATCATATACATAGAAAAAGTGCATATCTACAGAGTGTAATAGAAGTAAACTGTTACTGACGTTTGGTCTTTTTTATTTTCAAGCTATCTCCATAATACAATCCATATCTAAATATATAATACATTTTCATTTTTCTGAGTGTTTCTAACATTGAATGTTATTTTGCGAAAAACATTCTTTTTCATAAGTCCATCAAATACAGCATCATCAAAACTAGATTTAATATATTCATTAAGTTTTCTTATAGTTTCTTTAGTATGCGAATTTGCGAATAGATTAATAAGGTTCTGATAATTTGATCGAGTAAGATTTTTAACATAATATTACTCATATAAAACCTTGTATCAATTCTAGTAAATGTTTTTCCCATGATATTTAGCATCTTTGGGTGATTCAAAACAAAGTTTTCTGTATCTTTTTCCCTCAAAAGCTGAAATTATATTGATTTTTCCCCATGTTTAGTAACTTTCATATTTACACTCCTTACTAAAAAACCTCACGTGTTAGGTGAGGTACTTACTTATTTATCCAAGTTATCGATAGCGTATTGAGCTTCTTCTGGTGTGAATTTATCACCAGCACTTGATGTTAATTGATCGTATAATTCTTCATTAGACATATCCATTATGTTGATGTAGCTTTTGGCAGACTCTAAAGCATTTTTTTTATAATCAGCTTTTAAATTTTCCACTGCATATCTAGCAATATCTTCTGGGTATTTATCACCAGCTTTTGAAGTTAATTGTTCAAAGATACCTTCTTTTGACATATTTAGATATTCAGAATATGATTTAGCACTATTCAAAGCTGCTTTTTGCTCTCTATTAGGTTTATTATCTTCTTTTTCTCCTGTTAAACTTTCTTTAGTTGAAGATTCTACAGTAGTTTTTTCTTCCGTTTTAACTTCTTCAGTTGAAGGTTCTACAGTAGATTTTTCTTCAGTAGACTGTTCCGTAGGTTTAGATTCAGAATTCTTATTAGTAGTATTTTTAGCTTTGTCTATTGTTTCTGTATCATTTTTGCTAACTGTATAATCATCACTTACTGGTAATGCAACAAAAATACCAACAAAACAAGCGAAGCCTACTAGAAATAAAACTATTGAACTAATTAAAGGAACTTTAATATTTCCTTTTTTAACAATTCTAACAATGGTGATGATAAACATTGTTAGAAAAGCAATTGAAATAAAAAACCATAAAACTGTAAAAATAAAACTTCCCATGTAAAACTCCCTTTCTTATTAGAAATTATATATTAAAACACCTTTAATGGATTACTTTCTATAATATAAATCTAATTGCAGGTGATTAAACCAATTAGCAGTTCATACACATTTTTTAATCTAGATAGTGCCGTCATAAATAACAATTGTAATAAGGCAATTTCTAATTTCTGATGTTCTTCTTAAAAAAAGTATAACTATCTCTATTAATATAGGCTACATTGAATATCCGTTTACGCATATATCTTCTCCAATACTAGCACCAGTAGTACTATGTCTAGTAAAAGATATTTTCTCATTATGGTTATTATATTTGAATTTATTTTCCTTGATAGAAAATAATTACTTGGAAAATTATCAGATATTGCATAATAATTTGAGCTTTAATTGTATATAATTACCTTAACAATATTGTAAAACTATAACTAAATGAGTAAAAGGTAATATTTTTACATTAAGGTTACATATTACAATTTATAAACTAGAGTAAGCTAGCTATATTTTTATTAAAGGAGTGGTTTGGTTGGTGATGAGATGAAAGTTCATAAATTAATATACTATATGCAAAAACATCATTAACCTTTATAGGAAAAAACAATTATAGACGCTATTTAAAATCCAAATAATTCTATGATTATTCAATCTAAAGTGACAGATGCTTTACAAGCTAAGAACATAAAGAGACAAAGGCCAAATAAATTATAGTCATATGCACATTCAAAACAGAATAAAAATCCCAATCCGCTTTGTAGTTAATGTAACGGATTGGGATTTTTATTTTGCATAAGATTTATATATTTTAAGCTTCAACTTCGTTTAATTGCTTTACATCTAATGTCCAATTAAATATATCTTCTGCTTTGCCTGTTTGTATGTCCTTATATGCTTTATATAATTGTTGAGTAATGCGTGATTTTTGATTGCTATTAAGTATTATCTCATTATTTAAGTGTGAAATTCTATTTACAGGCGTAATTGCATTTAATGTATCTGTGCAAAAGGCTTCGCTTAATATACCTTTGTCATTTGCTAATACGATATCTTCTATAGCTATTTCTTTTTCTGATACTTGATATCCGAGGTTATTAGCGAGTTTGATTATAGTTTGGCGCATAATTCCTGGTTTAATACTCCCATTTAATTTTGGAGTTACAATTTCATTATTGATTACGAAAAAGATGTTTTTGTTACTAACTTCTTCTATATATTTCTTTTCTATACCGTCTAACCATAGTACGTTATCATATCCTTTTTCTTGAGCTTGCTTTTGTGCTAAAAATTGTGAAGCAAAGCTGCCTCCAAATTGTGTGTAACCTGCGTCTCCTCTTATTGATTTTACAAGTTCTTGTTCCACATATAATGAAATAGCGTTTGGTAACGATTGATCTGATTGTTTTGGAATAGTTGAAACTATAATATTGAAATTATATTCTTCAGATTTACTTACACCTAATTTACTTTCTGTAGCGTACATAAAGGGACGTATGTATATTGAGTTTTCTTCATTAATGTTTATAGAGCTATCAACATTGAGTAATTGGATTAGGGTATTAATCACAGGTTCTACTGGAATGGTGGGCATTTCTAATCTTGTTAAAGAATGATTGAATTTATTTAAGTGATTATATGGTTTGAAAATGGAGAAGTTATTTTTATCATTAAAGGCTATCATATCTTCGAAAACTGTTTGACCGTAATGTAAACATTGCGCGCTAGGTGAAATTGTTATGGGGGCATAAGGTCTTATTACAGGTTTTGACCAACCTATATCTGAGTGATACGACATGTTGATCATATATTCGGAAAATTTATTATTCGATTCATCATTCATTGTTATTGCCTCCTAAAAAGTTTATGTAATGTTGAATAGTATATCAGCTACATTGACCTAATACAATACGTTATTTGAATATTCTGATAATTAATAAAATGATTTTATTCTTTATTTTATGAATATTTTTCATTATGATGATATACTTTTATTGTTATGAGTAATGGGAAGGGGTGAGCATAATGACAGTGGGTATTGTTTTTTTAATAATATTTTTATTGAGTTTTAAAATAGAATTTCGCCAATATAAAAATGTTTATTTTCTAGCTATTATTTTTATGTCGGTTTTAATCAGTATATTTGTAAACATAATCATCCCAAGTTTTGAATTAAATATGAATGTGAATTACTTATTAATTCTTAATATGTTTTATGGTGTATTAATTATTGTAGTTATGCTATTGTCACTTCTCAATACCAAAAAGAAAATTGCGAATGAAGGTAAATTTGTTAATAATATGCTTGTTTTAGGTTATGGTGTTTTTATTCTTATTAATTTCTTAATCATTAGTTTTAAGCCAGATTCAATTTTAAAATTTTATGAAGGTGTGTGGATTGTATACGTATCACTAATATTCTATTACTTAAACATTATCTTCATATTTCAAAATCTTTATGCTTGGATCGTAAGTGGGTTATCAAGAAAAAGAAAAAGTCATTTCATTATCGTTTTAGGAGCAGGCATTATAGAAGACAAAGTAACGCCATTACTTCAAGCAAGATTAGATAAAGCAATTAAAATAAAAAAGAAAAATTTAGATGCGGTGTTTATAGTAAGTGGAGGCCAAGGACCAGACGAAATTGTAAGTGAAGCAGAAGCTATGCGTAAATATTTGTTGAGTCAAGGGGTATCAAATAAAGATATTATTATGGAAGAAAAATCTACAAATACTAAAGAGAACCTTATATATTCTTATGATATTATGAAAAAATATGAAGTAAATCCGTTTGCGATTATTGTTTCGAATTATTTTCATATATTGAGAGCTGGATTTTTATCAAAGCAATTAAAGATTGATGCTACTGTTTCAGGTGGTGTTTCAAAGACATACTTTTATCCTAACACGTATGTTAGAGAATTCATGGCTTTGTTGGTCATGTTTAAGAAGACACATATAATCGCATTTTTATTGATAACAGCTTATGTTATATCGTACGTATTAACACAATAAGAGGGTGTCGCCTCTAAGACGAAAGAAATTTTAACTAAACACGTTATATCTAAATTTTAATTGACGACTATAACAAAATAGCATCTCATTTCTAATTGAATAAATCAGTGAAATGAGATGCTATTTATTTTAAGTTAGGAATTATATTCCAGACTGTTTTTTATTTAAGGAGTCCAAATTACAACGTCTTCTCCAGATTGATTTTGTTGCTCGATATCTTTAAATCCATGATTTACAAAGAAATCTTTAGATTGGTTACGTGCAATACATTTAATCGGTAGGCCATAGCTTTTAGCATAGTCTAATAATTGCAATCCGTAACCTCTGTCTTGATAATCTTTTAACACTTCTAGTTTCCATAAAATTAAATAATCACTAAAGTTAGGGAAATAAGTCTTCTCAACTTCATCTTGCTTGAATAAGCACATTCGAGCTACTAATTTATCCCCAACATAAATGCCGAAAAATGGTGAATCTGAACTTGCATCTATAATTTTGCCTTTTAGTTCTTCTACCATATATAAACCTTCGTTACCGAAGTTTCGGAATTGTTCAAATGCTTCTTCTGTTTTGTAATTAATTTGTAAATGTTCTACTTTTGCCATGATAATCCCCCTTGCTCTTTTCTTAATTATACTTCATTTATAACAAATTTTAAATTATAAGCCGTTAGATTGTTTTATTTAGCTATAATCTTTATACTTATTATAGTAATCAATTCTGAAGGAGAAAGACACGTATGGACTGTATAAAGACGTTAATTGATAAGCAAAATAGTTTCATAGATAGATACACTAATCAAAGTGAAGAAATACTGAATTTTTATGATTATAAGCCAGGCTTACAAGATGAATTCGTTAGACGAAGCGAGACATCTGCTAATGGTAGAGAAGAAATATTAGCACATGTTATAAGAAATTATATGTCTGATTTAACTTTATCAAAAGCTCAAGAAACTAATATTCAAAATTTAAGTAAAGGTCATAAAGTTGTAATTGGTGGTCAACAGGCGGGGTTGTTTACAGGACCACTTTATACATTTCATAAAATCATTTCTATCATTATTTTAGCTAAAGAGCAAAGTCAAAAATTAAATCAACCTATCATACCAGTATTTTGGATTGCTGGGGAAGATCATGATTTTGATGAAGTGAATCATACATACGCGTATGACCGTATAACAAGACAGTTAAATAAAATCAAATATAATACTGTAGAACCACCAGAAAAAAGTGTTTCTGAATATGTATTTGACGAAGAGCTTATATTGAAAGCTTTAGATGATATGTTTAAATCTATTGGAGAAACAAAACATTCAAAAGATTTAAAATCGTTAATCACTCAAATAGTAAAGAATGCTCATTCATGGAGTGATATGTTTAAATATTTAACACATGAAATTTTTAAAGAATACGGTTTATTAGTGATTGATGCTCATCACCCAAGATTAAGAGAAATGGAAAAACCATTCTTCAAACAAATTATAAATAATTATAAACAAGTTGATGAAGCCTTCAGAACAACGCAAAATAATTTTGCAGAAGTTATCAAAAATCGCATGATTTTGACTGATACGAATGTACATTTATTCTATGAGTATAATGACAAACGTCAATTAATAATGGCGGATAAAAATGCTTTTTATTTAAGTAAGGATTCTGAGGTTGTATTTAGTGAAGATGAATTGCTACAACTAATAGATAATTACCCAGAGAGATTTTCTAATAATGTGGTAACAAGACCTCTTATGGAAGAATATTTATTTAATACTTTAAGCTTTATTGGTGGTCCAAGCGAAATAATCTATTGGGGAGAGTTAAAAGGTGTATTCAACGTATTAAATATTGAAATGCCAATTGTAACACCTAGAATGCGTATAAGTTATTTAACTCAAGAAGCGAAAAAAGTTATAGAATCATATGAACTAGATATAAATGATATTTTAATAGAGGGCGTACAAAGTGATAAAGATAAGTTTATACGTGCTCAAGCATCTGATGAAGTATTAAGAGAAATTGAAAAAATGAAAGATATACAAACATCATTCCACCATAAATTAATTGATGAAATTGGTGATGAATATCAAAATAGACAATTAATAGAAAAAAACAACAAAATTCATCAACATCAGTATCAGTACTTATTAGATCGATATTTACTGAATGTTGAAAGAGAAAACGAAATTAGTATGAGACATTTTGAAATAATAGAAAATACGTTACACCCTCACCAAGGTTTGCAAGAAAGAGTGTGGAATCCGGTACAAATTATGAATCAATTTGGGACAGATGTGTTCAGTCCCTCCACCTATCCACCACTTTGTTACACTTTCGAACATATAACAATAGAAGTATAGAAATATCAACGGTTACACCGAATTTACAGACTTGTAAATTCGGTGTTTTTTTTATGTATTGTACAAATTTTGAGAAAACTTGTATAAATAGTGGAGGATTGTGGGGGAATGTGGTAAATTATAAATAAGGTGAGGTGAAATAAAATGTTCATGGGTGAATATCAACATCAATTAGATACTAAAGGACGTATGATTGTACCTTCGAAATTTAGATATGATTTGAATGAACGTTTTATTATCACTAGAGGCCTAGATAAATGTCTGTTTGGTTATACACTTGAAGAGTGGGCACGCATCGAAGAAAAATTAAAAAACTTACCTATTACAAAAAAAGATGCACGTAAATTTATGAGAATGTTTTTCTCAGGTGCTGTTGAAGTTGAATTAGACAAACAAGGACGTATTAACATCCCGCAGAATTTAAGAACATATGCAAATTTAAGTAAAGAATGTACAGTAATTGGTGTTTCTAACAGAATTGAAATCTGGGATAGAAACACTTGGAATGATTTTTATGATGAATCTGAAGACAATTTTGAGGACATTGCAGAAGATCTCATCGATATTGATTTTTAGGAGTGGAGTAAATGTTTCATCACGTATCAGTACTATTAAGAGAAACAGTAGACAAATTAGACATAAAACCCGATGGTACATACGTAGATTGTACATTAGGTGGAGCTGGGCATAGTTTATACCTAGCCGAACAATTGAATGATGATGGTCATCTAATTGCAATCGATCAAGATGAGACGGCTATTCAACATGCTAAAAATATTTTGAAGGATCATATCCATAAAGTAACCTTTGTACAAGACAACTTTAGAAATTTAGAACATATATTAGAATCATTAGATATAAGCAAAGTAGATGGTGTGCTTTATGACTTGGGCGTTTCAAGTCCGCAACTTGATACTCCTGAAAGAGGTTTTAGTTATCATTATGATGCAAAGCTTGATATGAGAATGGACCAAACTCAATCACTATCTGCATATGAAGTGATAAACGAATGGCCGTATGAGCAACTTGTTAAAACATTTTTTAGATATGGTGAAGAGAAGTTCTCTAAACAAATAGCTAGAAAGATTGAAGCAAGACGAGAAAATGCTCCTATAGAAACGACTTTCGAACTAGTGGATTTGATAAAAGAAGGAATCCCGGCTGCTAAGCGTAGAAAAGGCGGACACCCAGCTAAAAGAGTGTTTCAAGCTGTGAGAATTGCAGTGAACGATGAGCTAGGAGCCTTTGAAGAATCTATTGAAGCAGCTATACAACATGTCAAAGTTGGTGGGAGGATTTCCGTTATCACTTTCCATTCTTTAGAAGATCGTTTGTGTAAACAAGTATTTCAAGAGTATGAAAAAGGGCCGGATGTCCCAAGAGGATTACCAGTTGTACCTGAGGAATACCAACCTAAACTCAAAAGAGTTAACAGAAAGCCTATTATTTCTGATGACGAGGAACTTGAAGAAAATAACCGAGCAAGAAGTGCGAAGCTAAGAGTAGCAGAAATCTTAAAGTAGTTAGAGGAGTGGCAATTGAATGGCAGTAGAGAGAATATATCCAAATTATAGACCTGACGAGTGGCAAGAGCCACAAGTCGAACCGCAAAGAAAAAAAGTTACCAAAAGTAAAGTAGTTGGCATATCAAGGATAGAAAAGTTTGTATACATAACACTAATAACTATGATTGCGTTGATAAGTATTTATATGCTATCTTTAAAAATGGATGCGTACAATAATAAAACTCAAATTGCAGAATTAGATAATAAAATTGAAGAGCAAAAAACTACTAATGGTGATTTGAAAACAGAATCTATGAAGCAGTCATCATATGAACGTATCTACGAAAAAGCTGAAGACTATGGTCTTAAGTTGAATAACAACAATGTAAAGGTAGTGCGTAGTGATGCCAAAAATTAAAATAAAGAAAAATAAAATAGGAGCAGTCCTCTTAGTAAGTTTTTTCGGACTGCTCTTTTTTATATTGGTCTTAAGATATTCCTACCTCATGATCAGCGGACAAGCTGCTGGAGAGGATTTAGCATATAGAGCAAGTGAAAAATATTTAAGACAAACAGTTGCTCAACCTGAAAGAGGTAAAATTTATGACAGAAATGGAAAAGTGTTAGCAGAAGACACGGATAGTTATAAATTGGTCGCTATTCTAGATAAAAAAATGAGTAAAGATAGTGATAAACCGAGGCACGTAAAAGATAAAGAGAAAACAGCAAAAGAACTTTCGAAAATCTTAAAAATGGATGAAAAAGATGTATTAAAAAGGTTGAAAACTAAAAATGCTTTCCAAGTTGAATTTGGTCAAAAAGGAAAAGATTTAACTTATAAGCAAAAAACAGATATTGAGAAATTAAAACTTCCAGGTATTACTTTTGAAACCGAAAAGAAACGATTTTATCCAAATGGAAATTTTGCATCCCATCTTATAGGATTAGCTGATAAAGATCAGGAAACTAATAAGTTAACAGGTGTATATGGTGCTGAAAAAGTCTTTGATAGTTATCTAAAAGGTAAGACAGGTAAAAATTCTTATAAACAAGATATTTGGGGCATGTTAGTACCAAACTCAGAAGATAATATTGAAGCTAAAAATGGTGACGATGTACATCTAACATTAGATTCGAATATCCAAGTATTTGTTGAGAATGCATTAGATAAAATGGTTGATCGTTATGAACCAGAAGATTTATTTGCAGTTGTTATGGATGCTAAATCAGGTGAAATATTAGGCTATAGTCAACGACCGACATTTAATCCAGATACAAAAGAAGACTTTGGTAAAAAATGGGCGAATGATTTATATCAAAATACATATGAACCTGGTTCGACATTTAAAACGTACGGACTAGCTGCTGCAATTGAAGAAGGCAAATTCGAACCTAATAAAAAATTCAAAACAGGTCATAGAGAAATTGACGGATTTAAAATTTATGACTGGAACGATGATGGCTGGGGTAATATACCTATGACAACTGGATTCACATATTCAGCAAACACTTTAATGATGAAATTACAAGATTTAGTTGGTGCAGATAAAGCGAAAACTTATTATGAAAAATTCGGTTTTGGTAAGAAAACAGGAAGTTTATTCGATAGCGAAGCTCCTGGTAACATTGCATTTGATAATGAACTTCAAAGAAAAACATCTTCGTTTGGACAATCTACAACTGTAACGCCAATTCAAATGTTACAGGCAGAAACTGCGATTTTAAATCAAGGTAATATGTTACAACCATATTATGTTCAATCAATAAAAAATCAACAAACTAAAGAAACGATTAAAGAAGGTAAGAAAAAAGTAGTAGGTAATCCAATTTCAAAAGATACAGCTCAGAAAACGATGACTGAATTGGATAAAGTGGTAAATAGTAAAGACAGTAATGCAACCAATTACAAAATTGATGGATATCGTGTTGCTGGTAAGACAGGTACTGCACAAGTTCCTGACACTAAAGGTGGCGGATACGTAGATGGGGCTAATCCTTACTTTGTAAGTTTTATGGGGTATGCACCAGCTAAAGATCCAGAAGTAGTAGTTTATGCAGGTATGTCACTAGCTAAGAAACGAGACTTAGAAGCTTATGAATATGGTGTTTCTCGTGGCTTTAATCCAATAATGGAGAATACATTGAAATATTTAGATGTAGAAGAAAGTGAAGGAAAAGAGAAAAATGACTCTTCGAAAGTTCCAGATGTTGTTAATATGGAAACTAAAAAGGCTACAGACATTGTAAAAGGTAAGAAATTAGAACCTGTCGTTATCGGTAATGGAGAAAAAATAATAAAACAATTACCACTAAAAGATAAAAGCGTACAAGATAAAGAAAGAGTATTACTTGTGACAGATGGCGAACTAACAATGCCTAATACTGAAAAATGGACAAAACGTGATATATTAAAACTTCAAGAAGCGACTGGTATTAAAGCTGAAACAGAAGGTTCTGGTTATGTTAAAGAACAATCAGTAGATGAAAATCAAAAAATTAAATCAGGCACTGAAGTTAAATTTACGTTGTCTAATAATCATCCAAATGGAGATGATTCAATAGGACAAGTACCAGAAGAAGATACAAGTGAAAAAGATAAAGAAGATAAAGAAGATAAAGAGAAAGATAATAAAGATAAAAAAGAAGAGAAATCGAATGATTCTAAAGAATCAGATGATTCCTGATAAATAAACAAAAGAAAAGGTGAACTATTATGAATTTTACGCTACCTGTCATTGCGTTTTTATTGACTTTGATTCTTGTACCAATACTTATCCCCACACTTAAAAAACTTAAGTTTGGGCAGAGTATAAGAGAAGAGGGTCCTCAAAGTCATATGAAAAAAACAGGCACACCAACAATGGGCGGATTGACATTTTTACTTTCTACCATTGTAGTGACGGTTATTGCATTATTTTTCGCTGACCAAATCGGACCACTAATTTTATTATTATTTGTCACAATAGGTTTTGGACTGATTGGTTTTATAGACGATTATATAATTGTCGTTAAAAAAAATAACCAAGGCTTAACGAGTAAACAGAAGTTTTTAGCTCAAATTGCAATAGCTGTAATATTTTATATTGTCAGTGTTGCGTTACCAAATTATCAATTTGAGTCAGCGATTAATATACCGTTTACTGATTGGTCATTACCGTTATCAGTATTCTATATCGTGTTTATTATATTTTGGCAAGTAGGATTTAGTAATGCTGTTAACTTAACTGATGGATTAGATGGCTTATCGACTGGGTTATCTGTTATAGCATTTGCATTTTATGCAATATTGTCATTTGTTTTAGATAAACCAGAAATAGGGTTATTCTGTTTAGTGATGTTAGCTAGTTTAATTGGATTCTTAATTTATAATAAGTATCCAGCAAAAGTATTTATGGGTGACACAGGTAGCTTGGCATTAGGCGGTATCTTTGCAACTATTTCTATTATGTTAAATCAAGAAATTACTTTATTATTGATCGGTTTTGTATTCGTTATTGAAACTTTATCTGTAATGCTACAAGTAACTTCGTATAAACTTACTGGGAAAAGAATATTTAAAATGAGTCCATTGCACCATCATTTTGAATTAGTAGGTTGGAGTGAATGGAAAGTTGTATTAGTATTTTGGGCTACTGGTATCATTACAGGGGCTATAGGTCTATGGATTGGAGTGATGTAAAGTGAAGCCATATACTGGATTGAAAGATAAGAACGTCTTGATTTTAGGGTTAGCAAAAAGTGGATATGAAAGTGCTAAGCTTTGTAAGAAACTAGGTGCAAACGTTATAGTAAATGATGGACAAGATTTAACGAACAATCCACATGCATTGGAGCTTGTAAATGATGGGATTAAAGTTATTAGTGGTGAACATCCACTGAGTTTATTGGATAATAATCCATTAATCGTTAAAAACCCAGGTATCCCATATAAAATCCCTTTATTACAAGAGGCATTAAATAAAAATTTAAAAATCATAACGGAAATTGAGTTAAGTTATTATATTTCTGAAGCGCCTATAATTGGTATCACAGGAACAAACGGGAAAACTACAGTTACTTCACTAATTGGTGATATGTTTGGAAACAGCAAAGTGAAAGGCCAAGTATCGGGCAATATAGGTGTTGTAGCATCGAAAGTAGCACAAGATGTGACGAAAGATGATTACCTAATTACTGAGTTATCGTCATTCCAACTTCTAGGAACGGTTGAATACAGGCCTCATATTGCAATTGTTACAAATATTTATTCAGCTCACTTAGATTATCATGGTTCATTAGAAGAGTATCAAAATGCTAAAAAGAATATATTTAAAAATCAAACTGAAGATGATTATCTAATATTTAATTATGAACAAAGACATCTTATTGACAAAGATGAAATTAAATCAAAGATTTTATATTTTTCAACAGAACAAGAGGTAAACGGGATATACATCAAAGACGATTATGTAGTATATAATGGTGTGCGTATTATTAACACGAATGACATCGTATTACCTGGTAAGCATAATTTAGAAAATGTATTAGTAGCAGTTCTCGCTTCTATTATATCCGGAGTAGATATCAAGTCTATAGTTCATACCCTTACTACATTCTCTGGGATAAAACATAGACTACAGTACATAGGAACAAACAGAGGTAATAAATATTACAATGATTCGAAAGCTACAAATACATTAGCAACAAGATTTGCGTTAAGCTCATTTAATTCACCAATTATTTGGTTATGTGGGGGATTAGATAGAGGTAATGATTTCGACGATTTAATTCCTTATATGGATAAAGTTAGATTAATGGTCACTTTTGGTGAAACAAAAGGTAAATTAAAAACTTTAGGTGCAAGTCAAGGTAAAGAAGTACTAGAAGCTAAAGATGTTAAAGGTGCTGTTGATTTAATACAAGATCATATTCAATCTAATGATGTTGTATTATTATCTCCCGCATGCGCAAGTTGGGATCAATACGATACATTTGAAGCACGTGGAGATGAATTTATTGAGAGTTTCCAAAAACATTTACCTTCATTCTAGAAAAATGGTTATAAGGAGTGACAACAGTGAGTAAGAGTTCTGATAAAAATGAAGATATTTTACAATTTGAAACGGCTACAGAAGATAAACACCTTAAAAGTCTAAAAACAAAAAGAAAGCGTAGACGACAAATTCAATTAGGCGTATTCATTGGTGTTATACTCCTTGTCTTGTTAGTAGTTTTATATATGTTTACGGATATCAGTAAAGTAGATAAAGTAGAAATTAATGGTGAAAAGCTTGTTGCTAAAAAAGATATCGAAAAAGCATTAAATATAAAATCTGATTCTAGAATTTATAATTTGCCAATGAGCGAAATGAAATCTAAGATTGAAAAAATCGAAGGTATTAAAAATGTTGAAATAAAGCGTCGTTTTCCTAATGATTTAATCGTAAATGTTAAAGAATATGAAACAATAGGCTTAATCAAAAATAAAAAAGGGTATGAACCACTATTGGAAAACGGTTCTACTATCAAAAAATTATCAACAGATTTACCAATCGATGTTCCGATATTAAATGACTTCACTTCTAAAAAATTAAACAAAATTGTACCAGAGTTAAAGAAAGTAAAACCTAAAGTAAAATCAATGATTTCAGAAATTAATTATAAACCAGGTGAAAATAATCAAAATAGAATCCAAATGTTTATGACAGATAATGTAGAAGTTGTTGGAGATATTCAAACTTTTGCAAATAAAATTAACTATTATCCTAGCATATCTGATAAATTAGAGAGAGATAATACTGGAGAATTAAAAACACCAGGTTTTGTTGATTTACAAGTCGGTGCTACATTCTTACCATATGAATCTAAAGAACAACAAAAAGAGCGTGCAAATAAAGAAAGTGAACAAGAAGAAAATACAAAATCTGAGCAACAAAAGTTAGATCAAGCATTACAAGATTTATCAAAAGAACTAGAAAAATCTGATGAAGAACCAAAATTAACAGAAAAATCATCAGATTAACTAAAAATTCAACAAATAAACCTATTATTAGTTCACATTAAAACATCAATCATGTAAACTAAGAATAGTGTAAATTAGATTATCATGTCTTAGAGGAGGTGCCTATCGATGGAGGAACATTATTATATTAGTTTAGATATAGGTTCATCGAGTGTAAAAGTAATTGTAGGAGAAAAATTTCATAATGGCATTAACGTGATAGGTACAGGGCAAACGTTTACAAATGGAATAAGAAATGGTTGTATAGATGATTTTGATATTGCTAAGCAAGCAATTAAAGATACAATCAAAAAAGCGGCGATTGCTTCTGGAGTAGACATTAAAGAAGTTTTCTTAAAAATGCCTATCGTAAATACGGAAATATATGATGAAAAATATGAAATACCATTTGAAGGAACAGAAACAGAGATTGATGGTGCTCACATAGAATCTGTCTTAGAAGGCATAAGAGGATTGAATGACGTACCTGAAACCGAAGTTGTTGGGGTATTCCCAATGAAATTCATAGTAGATGATTTGCATGAAGTTTCAGACCCTAAAGAAATGGTTGCTACACAATCATTGAAGGTTGAAGCTGGTGTGATTGCAACATCTAAATCACTTTTAATCAATATAATTAAATGTGTAGAATCATGTGGTGTAGATGTATTAGAAGTATTCTCAGATGCTTATAATTATCAGTCAATCTTATCGCCAACAGAAGTTGAGTTAGGCGCTTGTGTCATTGATATAGGTGAAGATTTAACTCAAGTAGGTTTCTATGAACGAGGCAATCTTGTTGATGCGGATACAATTGAAATGGCAGGAAGAAGCATTACAACAGATATTGCTAAAGCATTAAATACTACATATGACAACGCTGAAAAAATCAAACAACAATATGGTCATTCATTCTATGACTCAGCATCTGATCAAGATGTTTTCAGTGTTGAGCAAATCAATGAAGAAGGTCACGCACAATTTACTCAAAAAGAATTAAGTGAAATTATTGAATCAAGAATGGAAGAAATTTTCTTCGATGTTTTTGATTTATTACAAGATATGGGTATTACAAACGTTAACGGTGGATTTATCGTAACTGGCGGTACTTCAAATCTATTAGGAATTAAAGAATTATTACAAGATATGGTGAACGAAAAAGTACGTATACACACACCATCTCAAATGGGAATTCGCAAACCAGAATTTACGTCAAGTATCTCTACCATATCTAGTGGAATTGTCTTTGATGAGCTACTAGATTATGTTACAATGAATAATTATGATGCGGATACAATTGAAGAAGAAACTTATGATGAAGTAAATCAAGAATCTAAAGCAAAACCTTATGAACAATGGTTTAAGAAAAAACAAAACAAAGACAAAAATAATGATACAAAAGCTTCAAGTTCTGGTAACGACAATCACTCCGAAGCTGATTATGATTCGGATAGTCAAGAAGAGAAGCCAAGTGTATTCAAGAAATTAATGAAATCGTTATTTGATTGATGGGTCATAAAGATTAGGAGGATAATAAATGTTAGAATTTGAGCAAGGATTTAATCATTTAGCTACTTTAAAAGTAATTGGTGTTGGTGGCGGCGGTAACAACGCTGTAAACCGTATGATAGACCATGGTATGAATAATGTAGAATTTATTTCTATTAACACAGATGGTCAAGCGTTAAACTTATCTAAAGCGTCATCAAAAATTCAAATTGGTGAAAAATTAACTCGTGGTTTAGGAGCAGGTGCTAACCCAGAAATTGGTAAAAAAGCTGCTGAAGAATCTCGTGAACAAATAGAAGATGCTATTCAAGGTGCAGATATGGTATTCGTAACTGCAGGTATGGGTGGCGGAACTGGTACAGGTGCTGCACCAGTTGTTGCTAAAATTGCTAAAGAAATGGGTGCATTAACAGTTGGTGTTGTTACTCGTCCATTTAGCTTTGAAGGTCGCAAACGTCAAACACAAGCTGCAGCTGGAGTAGAATCTATGAAAGCTTCAGTAGACACTTTAATCGTTATTCCTAACGATCGTTTATTAGATATTGTAGATAAATCTACACCTATGATGGAAGCTTTCAAAGAAGCAGACAATGTATTACGTCAAGGTGTACAAGGTATCTCTGATTTAATCGCTGTTTCTGGTGAAGTAAACTTAGACTTTGCAGACGTAAAAACGATTATGTCTAACCAAGGTTCAGCATTAATGGGTATCGGTGTTTCTTCTGGTGAAAATAGAGCAATTGAAGCGGCTAAGAAAGCAATTTCTTCTCCATTATTAGAAACATCTATCGTAGGCGCTCAAGGTGTCCTTATGAACATTACGGGTGGAGAATCACTATCTCTATTCGAAGCACAAGAAGCTGCTGATATCGTTCAAGATGCTGCTGACGAAGATGTTAACATGATATTTGGTACAGTTATTAATCCTGAATTACAAGACGAATTAGTCGTTACAGTAATTGCAACAGGTTTTAATGATAAACCTTCTAGTGCGCGCAAACCTCAAGGTGGCGGAGCATTTGGTGGAACTACAGAAGCACCTTCAAAAAGAGATGAAGGAGAGTCACTAGATAGAAAAGCTTCATTTGAAAGTAAACCTGCTGCAAATGAATCAACTGATGATAGTGATATTCCAAGTTTCATTCGAAATAGAGAAGATAGACGTTCTAGACGCTCTAGACGATAAATGAACTTTAAAAGTCATCAGGCATATGTCCTGATGACTTTTTTTATTAGGAGAGATAACATGGAAGAAATATTTAGTCAGCAAAATCACCACTTATCATATAATGTTCAAGAAAGACTTGATTTAACAATTGGAATCACAACAAGAACTGATGGTCACAGTCCTTACCCAAATAATGCTTTTAACATGGCGCGTTATATAGATGATAATCCAGAGAATATTACAAAACACCAAAGAATATTAGCTGATGAGATTGGCTTCTCGTGTGGTTCATGGGTGTTTCCAATCCAAACTCATGAAAATAAAATTCAAGAAGTTAAATCATCAGATAGAGGTAAAAATATATCAGAGCTTACTAATGAGTTATATGGATTAGATGGATTATACACTTATGAATCAAATATTTTACTGACAATGTGTTTTGCTGATTGCGTACCAATTTATTTGTATGATACGAATAGCGAGTATGTCGGACTTTGTCATGCAGGTTGGAGAGGAACTCAATCGCAAATCATTAAAGAGATGATTGAAAACTATAAAGGTGATATTGAGAACCTTAGAATTGTTATCGGTCCTTCAACTTCAAATAGTTATGAAATTAACGATGATATTTACAATAAATTTAAGTCTTTACCAATTGATTCATCTTTATATATTGAAAATAGAGGTCAGAATAAACATGGTATAGATTTAAAAAGAGCAAATGAATTGTTAGCTATATTTTATGGTGTAAAACCAGAACATATCGTTAAGACAAATCATTGTACAGCTAGTGAAACAGATAAGTTCTTTTCCTATAGAGTAGAACAAGGAAATACTGGAAGAATGCTTGCATTTATAGGTAGAAAGTAGGTATAATTTTGAAATCGGTAAAAGAAAATTTAGTAGATATAGAGTCACAAATTCGTAACAGTACTAAAGAATCAAGTTTTGAAACATCACCTCAAGTGATTGTTGTTACAAAATATGTTACAATAGACCGAGCTATAGAAGCTTATCAAGCTGGTTTAAGAAATTTCGGTGAAAATAGAATTGAAGGTTTCATTGAAAAGAAAAAGCAACTTCCTGATGATGCAATTATGCATTTTATTGGGTCTCTGCAAACAAGAAAAGTAAAAGAAGTCATTGATGACATCGATTACTTACACGCACTAGATAGGTTGAAATTAGCAAAAGAAATAGAAAAACGTGCCAATCATAAAGTTAAATGTTTTGTTCAAGTTAATGTTTCAGGTGAGGAATCTAAACACGGTATGTCACCAGAAGAAGTCATTCCTTTTATTAAAGAAATGGAAAATTTTGAACACATTGAAATTGTTGGTTTAATGACTATGGCACCACTAACCGAAGACAAAGAAAAATTAAGACAATATTTCAAACAACTAAGACTGTTAAAAGATAAAGTACAATCATTAAATCTAAGCTATGCACCATGTACAGAATTATCTATGGGCATGAGCAATGATTTTAATGAAGCAATAATAGAAGGTGCTTCATATGTTCGAATTGGTACAAAATTAGTTGGTGAATAAGGAGTGTAAATTATGGCTATTAAAGATGTGTTTAAAGGTTTCTTCATAGTAGATGATGAAGAGGAAGTATACGAAGAACCACGTCAAGAGCAAAGTAGAGCCCCTCAACAAGAACAAAGCTCTCAAGAGAAAAAGAAAACAGCACAGAATACTTTAAAAAGTGTACCGTCACAACAGAATAATACAACAAGATATCAATCACAACGTTCACGTGATTTTAATAAACCTGAAAGGAAAGAAGCCATGAGTGAAAAACGTACAAATTCATCTCAAACAAATGTGGTGAGCATGGGTGGTAATATGGATTTTGCGCAAAATTCAAAAATGTGCTTGTTTGAACCAAGAGTATTTTCTGATACACAAGATATCGCAGATGAACTTAAAAATAGAAGAACAACACTAGTAAACTTACAAAGAATAGATAAAGTATCTGCTAAAAGAATAATCGATTTCTTAAGTGGAACAGTTTATGCTATCGGCGGTGACATTAGAAGAGTTGGGACAGATATTTTCTTGTGCACGCCTGATAATGTTGAAGTTGCTGGATCAATCACAGAACAAATTGAACAAGTTGACCCTTATCAAGAATAGAGGAAATAGTATATGGATAGCGGATTATTAAGTACAATTTTAGGATTTGTATTGTTTGTTGTTAAAATTTATCAATATGGTATGATTGTTTACTTCTTAACATCTTGGTTACCTGGATTAAGAGAAGGAGCTATAGGACAATTTTTAGGTAAGATTTATGAACCGTTTTTAGAACCTTTCAGAAAAATAATTCCACCTCTAGGTATGTTAGACATATCTTCAATTGTGGCTTTTATTACTTTAAGTTTATTCTATGTAGGTTTAATAAGCGTATTCAATATGTTTGTACCTGTAGTACCAATCCTGTAAATTTAACATGAATGATATAGTGTAATGGGATGGGACAATGCGTCCATCCTTTTTTTATATATATTTAGAGGTGTAACAATGGATATCTATCAACATTTTAGAAAAGAAGAAAGAGAAGAAATTGATTTATTTATTAATAAATGTGAAATAGCAGAAAGAAATTATCAACATGTTCTTACGGACTTTTTAGACCCTCGAGAACAATACATTTTAGATACAATAGTTGGTAGTTTTGAAGGATTAAGAGTCCATTATTTTGGCGGAGCTAATGAGGCTGAAAGAAAGCGTGCAATAATTGCTCCTGATTACTTCACTCCAGAAGAAGAAGACTTTGAAATAGTATTAATCGAACTTAATTATCCAACTAAGTTTGTAACATTAACACATCGAAATATATTAGGAACGATAATGTCTCTAGGAATTGATCGTAATCAATTAGGTGATATTATTGTTAACGAAAAAATACAATTTGTTTTGACAAAAAGATTTGAATCATATATTATGTTAGAATTAACAAAAATTAAAGGTGCAGGAATCAAATTGAGTTCTATTCCTTTTCAAAATATGATACAATCAAATGAGAATTGGGTTACACGAGATACAACTGTGAGTGCTATGAGGCTTGATGTAATTGTAAAGCATATAACTAATACAAGTAGAGCGCTAAGTAAGAAACTCATAGAAGGTAAACGTGTAAAAGTCAATCATAGAGAGATTGAAAGAGTAGACTTTTTAGTCGAAGAGAATGATTTACTATCGATAAAAGGATACGGTCGTGCTAAGATTGTAGCCAATAACGGTGAATCAAAAAAAGGCAAATTACGTATAACATATCGTACTTTGTTTAAATAGTGCTAAGGAGGAAAACTGATGGCATTTACCCCAGAAAATATTAAACAAAAAGAATTTAGTAGAGTGCATAAAGGCTTAGATGAATCAGAAGTACGTCAATATCTAGAATCATTAAGCGATGAAATAGAAAAATTAAAATCAGAAAAAGCGCAATTACAAACATTAATAGATGATAAAGATGAAAATATTAATCGTTTTAGAGCGGTCGAAAACACAATTTCTGAAGCAATATTACAAGCTCAAAAAGCAGGCGAACAAACAAAGCATTCCGCTGAGCTAAAAGCTGATTCTATAGTTAAAGAAGCAGAAGGTAGAGCTAATATTATCATCAATGATGCTTTACAAAAAGCACGTAAAATAAGCTTCCAAACTGAAGATATGAAGAGACAATCTAAAGTATTTAGATCTCGTTTTCGTATGTTAGTAGAAGCGCAACTTGATTTGTTGAAGAATAATGATTGGGATTATTTATTAAATTATGATATTGATCAACAACAAGTTACTGAAGAAAATATTGACATTTTGCAAAAAGAAGAACAAAATAATCAAGAGAAGATTAATAATCAATCTATAGATAGTGATGAGGACGCGTCTAAAGAATAATTATAGTAGAAGCGAGCTAGGGATGGTGAAAGCCTAGTCGAATAATTTCTTTAGGTATCACCTTTTCATAAAATTATATATAGTTAATGAGTGAACTCTAAGTTGAGTTAATAAGGGTGGTACCGCGATTACTTCGTCCCTATTATTTCAACTTAGAGTTTTTTATTTTAATAATTGAAGGAGATTAAAACTTATGGACTACAAAGACACGTTACTTATGCCAAAAACAAGCTTCCCAATGAGAGGTGGACTTCCAAATAAGGAACCTCAAATTCAAGCTGAATGGGATGAAAAAGACTTATTTAATAAAATTTTAGAAAAAAATAAAGGTAAAACACCATTTATTTTGCATGACGGACCTCCTTACGCAAACGGTAATCTACACATGGGTCATGCATTGAATAAAATCTTAAAAGACTTTATTGTTCGTCATAAAGCAATGACTGGTTATTACGCACCTTATGTTCCAGGTTGGGATACACATGGCTTACCTATTGAACAAGCATTAACAAATAAAGGTGTTAAGCGTAAAGAAATGTCAGTCGCAGAATTTCGTGAAAAATGTGAAGAGTTTGCACTTGAACAAATCGAAGTACAAAAATCTGACTTTAAACGTTTAGGTGTAAATGGTGATTGGCAAAACCCATATATTACTTTAAAACCTGAATTCGAAGCAGCTCAAATTCGCGTATTTGGAGAAATGGCAGCTAAAGGTTTAATTTATAAAGGTAAAAAACCAGTTTATTGGTCACCTTCAAGTGAATCATCTTTAGCAGAAGCTGAAATTGAATATAAAGATAAAAAATCACCATCTATTTATGTAGCTTTTAAAGTAGTTGATAGTAAAGGTATTGTAGATGAAGATGCATCATTCGTTATCTGGACAACAACTCCATGGACAATTCCATCAAACTTAGGAATTGCTGTTAATCCTGAACTTACTTATGTACAAGTAAATGTTGAAGGTAAAAAATATGTAGTAGCAGAAGCGTTATTAGATGCTGTTTGTGAAGATTTAGACTGGAATAAAGAAACAATTGTTCGTGAAAAAGAATTTAAAGGTTCTGAACTTGAATATGTTACAGCGCAACATCCATTTATCGACAGAACATCATTAGTAATTTTAGGCGATCACGTAACTACAGACGCAGGTACTGGTTGTGTTCATACCGCACCTGGACACGGGGAAGATGACTATGTTATCGGACAAAAATATGATTTAGGTGTAATTAGCCCAATCGATGATAAAGGTGTTTTCACAGAAGAAGCAGGAGAGTTTGCAGGGCAATTTTATGATAAAGCAAACAAAACAATTACAGAAAAATTAGATGAAGTTGGAGCACTATTAAAACTATCATTCTTCTCACATTCATATCCACATGACTGGCGTACAAAAAAACCGGTTATCTTTAGAGCGACTGAGCAATGGTTCGCTTCAATCAGTAAAGTAAGACAAGATATTTTAGATGCAATTGATACAACTAAATTTAAAATTGATTGGGGTAAAACACGTTTATACAACATGATTAGAGATAGAGGAGAATGGGTAATTTCTCGTCAAAGAGTTTGGGGCGTACCATTACCTGTATTCTATTCTGAAAATGGCGATATCATCATGACAGAAGAAACAATTAATCATGTTGCTGATTTATTCGAAAAACATGGATCTAATGTTTGGTTTGAAAGAGAAGCTAAAGATTTATTACCTGAAGGATTTACACATGAAGGTAGTCCTAATGGTGTATTCACTAAAGAAACAGATATTATGGATGTTTGGTTCGATTCAGGTTCTACGCACAGAGGAGTACTTGAAACTAGACCTGAATTATCTTACCCAGCTGATATTTATATTGAAGGAAGTGACCAATATAGAGGTTGGTTTAACTCTTCAATTACAACTTCAGTAGCAACAAGAGGCATTTCACCATATAAAATGTTACTTTCACACGGTTTTGTAATGGATGGTGAAGGTAAAAAAATGAGTAAATCACTTGGTAATGTTATCGTACCAGATAAGATTGTTAAACAAATGGGTGCTGATATTGCTCGACTATGGGTGAGTAGTGTTGATTACTTGGCTGATGTTCGTATTTCTAATGAAATTTTAAAACAAACTTCAGATGTTTACCGTAAAATCAGAAATACATTCCGCTTCTTATTAGGAAACGTGAATGATTTTAACCCAGCAACTGATAGTGTTTCTTATGATGAAATGCTTGAAATCGATCAATACATGCATAACCGCTTAAATCAATTTATCGGTAAGACATTATCACATTATGAAGCTTACGACTATTTAGACATCTATCAAGATATTCAAAACTTTATCAACGTAGATTTAAGTAATTTCTACTTAGATTACGGTAAAGATATTTTATATATTGAAAAAGCAGACTCATTAAAACGTCGTAGTATGCAAACCGTATTATATGAGACATTAGTTAAATTAACTAAGTTATTAGCGCCAATTATCCCACATACTGCAGATGAAATTTGGGGTCATATTCCACATGTTGAAGAAGAAAGTGTACATTTAACAGATATGCCTGAACCACATGAAATTGATACTGTATTAATGGAAAAATGGTCTCAATTCATGAAATTAAGAGACGATGTTAACAGAGCTCTAGAAGTAGCACGTAATGAAAAAGTAATTGGTAAATCATTAGAAGCGCATATTACTTTATCTAACTCATCTGAGTTTGATACTGTTGATTTCTTAAGTAAATTTAATGATTTAAATCAATTGTTCATTGTATCAAAAGTTGACGTTGTAGATGAATTAACTGAAGGTACAGAATATGAATTAGTTAAAGTTAAAGTTGATCATGCAGAAGGTGAAAAATGTCAACGTTGTTGGAACTATTCAGATCAATTAGGTTCAGTTAATGGACTAGATCACTTATGTCCTCGTTGTCAATCAGTTGTAGCAACTTTAGGTTAATCATTTAATTTAAAAAACAATTTGTTGTGTAAATAAATGGGAGTGGGACAGAAATCTTATTTTAATAAATAGATTTCGTAGTCCCACCCCGGCAAGGATGACTAGGGTTGGAAAAAGCTTGATATAAGCGCATTTTCAATCCAGTCAGCTACTGCCAATATATTAAAAGAGGCTGAGACATGTATTTATGTCCCAGCCTCATTTTTAATGTAATGCCATAAAAATAGATGTTTAATATTATTTGTCATATTAACAAACCTACCTGTTTATGTGGTAAAATAATCAAGATTGGAGTGAACAATAAATGCGTAAAGGTTATAATATTCCTATATGGAGTATTTTTATAGTTATAATTATAGCGTTAGACCAATTAACAAAATATATGATTGTAAAATCATTAGTAATTGGTGATTCTGTAAAAGTTATTAAAAATCTTTTATATATAACTTCTCATCGGAACGAAGGTGCTGCGTGGGGTATTCTTCAAGGGAAAATGTGGTTGTTCTATATTGTGACAATCGTTGTGTTAGTTATATTAGTTATGTTCTTTAAAAGCGAAGGTTATGGAAAACCATTAATCCAATTCGGTCTGAGTTTATTAATAGCTGGTTCGATAGGTAATTTTATAGATCGATTGTTTAGAAGTGAAGTAGTAGATTTTATAGATACGTATATATTTGGTTATAATTTCCCGATATTTAATGTTGCAGATGCAGCTTTAACAATTGGTGTTATTGTATTAATTATTGTAATTTTATTTGAAGGCAAGGAGGAAAAAGCTTGAATACGTTTGAATTTAAAATAGAAACAGAGCAAGAAGCGGGCGTAAGAATTGATAAATTGTTACCTGAATTAAATCCAGATTGGTCAAGAAGTCAAATACAAGATTGGATTAAATTAGGTTTAGTTGAGGTAAACGGTAAAGTCGTAAAATCAAATTATAAAACTAAATTGAATGATACGATTGTTGCTACTGAAAAAGTAGTAGAAGAAGTAGACATAGTAGCAGAAAATTTAGGCATAGAGATATATTATGAAGATAAAGATGTTGCGGTAGTCTACAAGCCTAAAGGAATGGTAGTACATCCTGCTCCCGGACATTATACTGGAACTTTAGTAAATGGACTTATGTATGCTATAACAGATTTATCAGGCATTAATGGAGAAATTAGACCAGGTATTGTACATCGAATTGATAAAGATACTTCAGGTTTATTGATGGTAGCAAAAAATGATATTGCACATAGAGGACTAGTAGAACAATTAGTCGATAAGACAGTAACTAGAGAATATACTGCTTTAGTACATGGTCATATCCCTCACGAATTCGGTACTATTGAAGCGCCTATTGGTAGAAACCCAAAAGAGCGCCAAGAAATGGCTATCGTTGATGATGGCAAAGAAGCAGTAACGCATTTTAACGTGATAGAAAAATTCGACCAATATACATTGGTGAATTGTCAGCTTGAAACTGGGCGAACACACCAGATTAGAGTGCACATGAAACATATTGGTTACCCATTAGTAGGGGATCCAAAGTATGGTAGAAAGAAAACTTTAGATTTAGGCGGGCAAGCTTTACATGCTGGATTACTTGGATTTGAACATCCTATAACTGGAAAATATATCGAAAAAGAAGCACCTTTACCTGAATATTTCGAAGCGTTAATAGAAAAGTTAAGAAAAATAGAAGATAAAAAATAATTGTAATAATACTAGTTTAATTTCAGATATACTTTGACAATATACTAGAAAAACGATATTATAGTTTTAACAATTAAATCGTCTTTAACAGACAGTCCTGAGAGGCTGAGAAGACATATATGTGCGTGTGGACCTTTTTAAAGGTACCAGTATATACTCATGTCTTCTTAAAGACATGAGTATTTTTTTGTGGAAGGAGATTGAATATGGCTGAAAGAATGATTATGGATGATGCAGCAATCAATCGTGCTTTGACGAGAATGTCACATGAGATTTTAGAGAAAAACAAAGGCACGAAAGATATTGTATTATTAGGTGTGAAAACTAGAGGCGTACACTTAGCAAATAGAATTGAAAAGAAAATCAAATCTATAGAAGATGTGCAAGTGCCAACTGGCGAGATTGATGTCACACATTACCGAGATGATGTAGAACATAGTCAAATTAAAGTGAAATCATTTGATATCGAAGTAGATATTAATGATAAACATGTTATTATCGTCGATGACGTGTTATACACAGGTCGCACTGTTAGAGCTTCACTTGATGCTATATTAGACCATGCACGACCACGAAAAATCAGCTTAGCTACATTGGTAGATAGAGGTCATAGAGAGTTGCCTATTAGAGCAGATTACGTTGGTAAAAACGTACCAACTGCATCTAACGAATCAATAGTAGTAGAACTAGAAGAAATTGACGATAAAACAGCAGTAACATTAAATTAAATAATTCCTTTTAAATCAGTACGAGATACTGGCAAAGGAGCGTTTTTGTAACAGTCTACCTGTATATATTTGTATAGGTATAACTGTATACATAGATCCCTTTGCATATCTTGTAAAGGGATCTTTTTTTGAATAGGAGAATGGAAAATGACACACAACGAAGAAATGTTTGAACGCACGGTTGAACCTATTTTAGATGTAAATGAGAAACCAAAACCTTCTCAATGGTTTTTCTTAAGTTCACAGCACTTATTTGCAATGTTTGGAGCGACAGTATTAGTACCTTTCTTAACAGGATTACCTGTTTCAGCAGCATTAATCGCTTCGGGGCTTGGAACATTACTTTATATTCTAATTACTAAAGGAAAAATACCTGCATACTTAGGATCAAGTTTCGCGTTCATCACACCGATTATAGTCGGTCTTAAATCACACGACCTAGGCGAAATGTTAGTGGCTTTGTTCATGAGTGGTGTCCTTTATGTAATCATCGGATTGATTATAAGGCTTACAGGCACAGATTGGTTGCTGAATTTATTACCACCTGTTGTAGTAGGACCAGTAATTATGGTTATAGGACTTGGTTTAGCGCCAGTTGCTGTCAACATGGCAATGTACACTGATTCAAACGCAATGACTGGATACAGCGGTGTTTATATTACAGTGGCACTGATTACACTGATTACAACAATAATTGTTTCAGTATTCTTTAAAGGATTTTTATCAATCATACCAGTATTGATAGGTATTATTGTAGGTTACATTTCATCATTACTATACGGCATTGTTGATTTAGAACCGATAGCAAAAGCGAAATGGTTACAATTACCAGACATATACATGCCTTTTCATGATTACACACCTTCATTACAGTGGGGATTAATATTAATCATGTTACCGATTGTATTTGTAACGGTAAGTGAACATATTGGGCATCAAATCGTTATTAATAAAATTGTCGGTAAAAACTTTTTCAAAGAGCCAGGTTTACATCGATCATTAATCGGTGATGGCGTGTCAACTATGATGTCTTCTATTATAGGTGGACCTCCAAGTACAACATACGGAGAAAATATAGGTGTACTAGCAATTACAAAAATTTATAGTATATGGGTTATAGGAGGTGCAGCAGTCCTCGCACTTATTTTAGGCTTTGTTGGAAAGTTTACAGCTATGATTTCCACTATACCGACACCAGTCATGGGCGGTGTATCGATACTGTTATTCGGAATTATAGCTTCAAGTGGATTGAGGATGTTGGTAGAAAACAAAATTGACTTTGGTAACAATAGAAATTTAATTATAGCATCAGTAATTTTAGTACTAGGAATCGGAAAAGCACATCTAGATTTTACAGGTATCGGTATTCATTTGAATATTGAAGGGATGGCATTAGCAGCAACAGTTGGTATTTTACTGAATCTCATTTTACCCAAGAAAATAAAATAATTCTAGGAGGCGTTACCCTTGAAAAACATATTATCTATGGCTGATTTAACAAAAGACGAAATATTAAACATTATTCACAAAGCGCAGGATCTAAAAGAACAAGGTATAAGTTCAATTGATAGAAAAGCAACTGTAGCAAATTTATTCTTTGAAAATTCTACAAGAACGAAATGTAGTTTCGAAATGGCTGAAAGAAAATTAGGATTAGACATTTTACCATTTGAAACAAATACTTCATCTGTTCAGAAGGGTGAAACGCTATATGACACGTGTAAAACTCTCGAATCTATAGGAGTTGAAGCGCTGATCATCAGACATAGTGAAAATGAATATTATGAACCTTTAAAATCGCTTAATATACCTGTTATTAATGGAGGAGATGGAAGTGGACAACACCCAACTCAATCTTTACTGGATATTATGACGATTTATGAAGAGTATGGTTATTTTAGCGGGTTAAAAGTTTTAATTTCAGGAGATATTAAAAATTCAAGAGTAGCAAGAAGTAACGCTGACGCTTTAACAAAATTAGGTGCAGAAGTCATGTTCTCAGCTCCAGACCAATGGAAAGAACAGATTTCTGATATTCCTTATGTAAATATTGATGATGTTATTAATGAAATTGATGTGTGCATGTTGTTAAGAGTACAAAATGAAAGACATGATAAAGGTCAATCTTATAGCAAGTCTGAATATCATGTTGGTTATGGCCTTACAAAAGAAAGATACGAACAACTGAAAGATAGTGCAATTGTAATGCATCCTGCTCCGGTAAATCGAGGGGTCGAAATTGATACAAATTTAGTTGAAAGTCCAAAATCTCGCATTTTTAGACAAATGGAAAATGGTGTTTTCGTGAGAATGGCATGTATTCAAGAAGTACTTAATCATAAGGAGGAAAAAGTAAAATGTCACTTATAATCAAAAATGGAAAAATCTTATCTCAAGGTGAACTTGTGAAGAAAGATATACAAATAGAAGATGGTAAGATCAAAAGTATCGCTGATTCAATAGAAGAAGGAAATTTGAAAGTGATTGATGCTAAAGGACATTTTATTTCGCCAGGTTTTGTTGATGTCCATGTTCATTTAAGAGAACCAGGTGGAGAGCATAAAGAAACAATTGAAACAGGAACTAAAGCAGCGGCAAGAGGTGGTTTTACAACTGTATGTCCAATGCCTAACACTAAACCTGTTCCTGATTCAGTTGAAAATCTAGAAAAAATACATGACATTATAAATAAACATGCTGCTGTAAGAGTATTACCATACGCATCTATTTCTGTGAGACAAGCAGGTAAAGAGCACGTAGATTTTAAAGCTTTAAAAGAAACAGGCATGTTCCAATTTACTGATGATGGTGTAGGAGTACAGACAGCTTCAATGATGTATGAAGCAATGATAGAAGCGGCTAAAATCAATAAAGCAATCGTTGCGCATTGTGAAGACAATTCACTTATTTACGGTGGAGCAATGCATGAAGGAAAACGTAGTAACGAACTTAACATACCAGGCATACCTTCAATATGTGAAGCTGTCCAAATTGCTAGAGATGTGTTATTAGCCGAAGCTGCTAATTGTCATTATCATGTGTGTCACGTTTCGACTAAAGAAAGTGTAAGAGTAATAAGAGATGCTAAAAAAGCTGGAATTAAAGTGACTGCAGAAGTAACACCACACCATTTATTGTTAACTGAAGACGATGTACCTGGAGACGACGCAATATACAAAATGAACCCACCATTAAGAGCAAAAGAAGACAGAGATGCTTTAATTGAAGGACTTATTGATGGAACAATTGATTGTATTGCAACAGATCACGCTCCGCATGCCAAAGAAGAAAAAGAAGCTTCTATGGTTGATGCACCATTTGGAATTGTAGGAAGCGAAACTGCTTTCCAATTGTTATATACGCATTTTGTTAAAACAGGAAAATTTACTCTAGAACAACTTGTTTCTTATTTAACAATAAAACCATCTGAAACATTCGATTTACCTTATGGACGACTTGAAGAAGGTGGCTATGCTGACCTTACGATAATAGATTTAGAAACAGAAAGACCAATTAAAGCTGAAGAATTTGCTTCTAAAAGTAGTAATACACCATTTATCGATGAAGTTGTATCAGGATACCCAATCATGACAATTTATGACGGTGAAATAGTTTATGAGGAGGCAGTAAAAAATGCGTAATAGAAGATACTTAGTTCTTGAAGATGGCACCATTTATAAAGGGTTTAAGTTAGGTTCAGATGAATTAACAATCGGAGAAATTGTATTTAATACAGCTATGACAGGTTATCAAGAAACGATTTCAGATCCATCATATACAGGTCAAATTATTACATTCACATATCCACTTATTGGGAATTATGGTTTTAACCGAGATGATTTTGAATCATTAACACTGACTTTAAATGGTGTAGTTGTTCGTGAAGCATGTCAAGAACCGAGTAACTTCAGATCTAGTAAAACACTAGATGAAACTTTGAAATTTTATAATATTCCAGGTATATCCGGTGTTGACACAAGAAGTTTAACTAGAAAAATTAGAAACCACGGTGTTCTTAAAGCTGGTTTTACAGATAATGAAAACGAAATTGAAACAGTTATTCACAGATTGAAAAATGATACGTTAAGAACTGATGAAGTTGAACAAGTATCATCAATTAGACCGTATATTTCAACAGGAGACGGATATAAAGTAGTACTGATTGACTATGGTAAAAAAGAAAATATTGTACGTGAGTTAAATAGAAGAGGTTGTGATGTGACAGTTGTACCATATCAAACATCTGTAGAAGAAATATTAAATATTGCTCCTGATGGCGTGATGGTTTCTAATGGTCCAGGTAATCCAGAGAATGTTAAAGAAACGCTAGATACGATTCAATCAATTATAGGAAAAATACCATTCTTTGGTATATGTTTAGGACATCAATTATTTGCACTATCACAAGGTGCAACTTCGTACAAAATGAAATTTGGTCATAGAGGTGCTAACCATCCTGTTATGAACTTAAGTACTGGAAAAGTTGATTTAACAAGTCAAAATCACGGCTACGCTATAGAAGAAGAATCAATCAAAAATACAAAATTAGAAATTACACATATCGCATTAAATGATCGTTCAATAGAAGGTCTGAAGCATAAAGAATATCCAGCTTTCTCTGTACAGTATCATCCGGAAGCTTCTCCAGGACCACATGATTCAAATTATTTATTCGATGAATTTATTGAAATGATTCAATTACATAAAGAGAAGGAGCGTAATATTAATGCCTAAACAAACAGATATAAAATCCATATTAGTTATCGGTTCAGGTCCAATCATTATAGGACAAGCAGCTGAATTTGATTATGCAGGTACACAAGCTTGTCTAGCTCTAAAAGAAGAAGGATATAAAGTCATACTTGTTAATTCTAACCCAGCCACGATTATGACTGATACAGAAATTGCAGATACAGTATACATCGAACCTTTAACATTGGATTTTGTTAGTAGAATTATAAGAAAAGAACAACCAGATGCACTATTACCAACATTAGGCGGTCAAACAGGTTTAAATATGGCAATTGAATTACATGAAAATGGTGTACTTGAAGAAAATAATGTTCGTTTGTTAGGTACGCAATTATCTTCCATCGCTCAAGCAGAAGACCGTGATTTATTCCGTAATTTAATGAATGAATTAAATGAGCCAGTACCGGAAAGTGATATTGTAAATGATTTAGACGCCGCCATCCAATTTGCGAATAAAGTAGGTTATCCTTTAATTGTTCGCCCAGCTTTTACGATGGGTGGAACAGGTGGCGGAATTTGTAATGATGAGACTGAATTAAGAGAAGTTGTTCAGAACGGTTTGAAATATAGTCCTGTAACTCAATGTTTAATTGAAAAATCAATAGCTGGATATAAAGAAATTGAATATGAAGTAATGCGAGATAAAAATGATAATGCCATTGTTGTGTGTAACATGGAAAATATTGACCCTGTTGGTATACATACTGGAGATTCAATTGTTGTTGCACCAAGTCAAACATTATCAGATGTTGAGTACCAAATGTTAAGAGATGTTTCATTAAAAATTATTAGAGCTTTAAAAATAGAAGGTGGATGTAATGTACAATTAGCACTTGATCCACATTCTTTAAATTATTATATCATCGAGGTTAATCCACGTGTATCTAGATCCTCTGCTTTAGCTTCAAAAGCAACGGGGTATCCGATTGCTAAATTGGCAGCTAAAATTGCAGTTGGTATGACATTAGATGAAATGCTGAACCCTGTTACAGGCACGTCATATGCAGCATTTGAGCCTGCTTTAGACTATGTTGTTTCTAAAATACCTAGATTTCCTTTTGATAAATTCGACAAAGGTGAAAGACATTTAGGTACACAGATGAAAGCAACTGGAGAAGTTATGGCTATTGGAAGAACTTATGAAGAATCGCTTTTAAAAGCAATTCGCTCATTAGAATATGGCGTACATCATTTAGGATTACCTAATGGAGATGAATTTGAACTAAACTTCATAGAAGAAAGAATTAAAGCACAAGATGATGAAAGACTTTTCTTCATTGGAGAAGCAATTAGAAGAGGAACATCGTTAGAAAGAATTCATGAACTAACTGAAATTGACTACTTTTTCTTAAATAAATTTAAACACATTATTGAGATAGAACATGAACTTAAAGAAAATAAAGGGAATTTAGAATGTTTAATGTGGGCTAAACAGTATGGATTTAGTGACAAAGTGATTGCGCATAGATGGGAACAATCTGAACGTGAAATTTATGATTTAAGGCAACAACATCAAATCAATCCAGTTTATAAAACTGTCGATACGTGTGCAGCTGAGTTTGAATCAGAAACACCATATTTTTATGGCACTTATGAAGAAGAAAATGAATCAATAGTATCGGAGAAGGAAAAAATTATCGTTCTAGGTTCTGGTCCAATAAGAATCGGCCAAGGAGTAGAATTCGATTATGCAACAGTTCATGCAGTATGGGCGATACAAGAAGCTGGATATGAGGCAATAATCATAAATAATAACCCAGAAACTGTTTCGACTGATTTCTCAATTTCAGACAAACTATATTTTGAACCTTTAACAGAAGAAGATGTTATGAGTATTATTAATCATGAAGAACCAATTGGAGTAGTTGTTCAATTCGGAGGTCAAACTGCGATTAATTTAGCTGATAAACTTTCTGAAAAGGGCATTAAAATACTTGGTACTTCTTTAGAGGACTTAAATAGAGCAGAAGATAGAAAAGAATTCGAAGCTTTATTACAAAAAATAAATGTACCACAACCATTAGGAAAAACTGCAACATCTGTAGAAGAAGCAATAAAAAATGCGAATGAAATTGGTTACCCTGTCGTTGTGAGACCTTCATATGTACTAGGTGGTAGAGCAATGGAAATCGTATACGCTGAAGCGGAACTACGAAATTATATGGAGCAAGCTGTTAAAGCAAGCCCCGAACACCCAGTACTGATAGATAGATATTTAACAGGTAAAGAAATAGAAGTAGATGCAATATCAGACGGGGAAACAGTTGTTATACCAGGAATCATGGAACATATTGAAAGAGCTGGCGTTCACTCTGGAGATTCTATAGCAGTTTATCCACCACAAACTTTAACAGATGAAGAAATTAATATGTTAGTAGACTATACGACTAAATTAGCTAAAGGGCTAAACATTATCGGTTTAATCAATATTCAGTTTGTTTTATCTAAAGGTGAAGTCTTCGTACTTGAAGTTAATCCTAGAGCAAGTAGAACTGTGCCATTTTTAAGTAAAATAACGGACATTCCAATGGCTAAGTTAGCTACAAAAGCAATTACAAATATATCTTTAAAAGAACAAGGATATGAAAACGGATTAGTTCCTTACAAAGAAGGCGTGTATGTAAAAGCACCAGTATTCAGTTTTAGTAAATTGAAAAATGTAGATATTACTTTAGGACCTGAAATGAAATCAACAGGTGAAGTAATGGGGAAAGACTTAACGTTAGAAAAAGCATTATATAAAGGTTTAACGGCAAGCGGATTAAAAGTACAAGATCAAGGTACAGCACTGTTTACTGTAAGTGATAAAGATAAAGAAGAAGCTTACATTATTGCAAAACGATTCCATGAAATAGGTTATAGAATTTTTGCAACTGAAGGAACATCAAAATATTTCCAAGAAAAAAATATACCAACTTATACTGTAGGAAAAATTGGTGGAGAACATGATTTGCTATCTGTTATTCAAAAAGGCGAAGTACAATTAGTCGTTAATACAATGACTAAAGGAAAAATTTATGAAAGAGATGGTTTCCAAATTCGTAGAGAATCGGTAGAGAACGGAATTCCTTGTTTAACATCACTTGATACTGCAAACGCATTAGCAGATGTAATTGACAGTATGACATTTAAAACTGACCAAATGTAGAGGGGGATCACAATGTCTCATTTAATGACAGTTGTATCAAATAATCAAATTGCAGACGCTATTTATGAATTAAAAGTTTATGGTGATATTACGAAAAATATGAAAAAACCTGGCCAATTCGTACACATAAAGGCAGGTATGGGTACTGAACATATGTTAAGAAGGCCTATATCAATTTGTGAAGTGAATCGAGAAGATGAGACTTTCACAATGCTTTTTAGAAAAGAAGGGCAAGGAACTGAAAAAATTTCTAAACTAAAATCAGGAGATTCTATAGATGTTATTGCACCTTTAGGTAATGGTTTTCCAGTGGAAGAAGCACAAAATACCGCTTTATTAGTAGGTGGCGGTATTGGTGTGCCTCCACTATATGAATTATCTAAACAACTTAATGCAAGAGGAATTAAAACAATTCACGTGTTAGGTTTCCAAAGCGCAAAAGATGCATTTTATGTCGAACAATTCGAATCTTTAGGAGAAACGTATATAAGTACGGTTGACGGAAGTTTAGGTACAAAAGGATTTGTTACAACTGTTATTGAACAATTAGAAACACCTTTCGATATATTTTATAGTTGTGGTCCCAAAGTGATGCTCAAAGCATTAAAAGCACAATTAAGTGATGTTAAAGGTTACATTTCTTTAGAAGAACGCATGGGTTGTGGGATTGGTGCATGTTACGCCTGCGTGTGCCATACTGATGATGATGTAGGTTATGTTAAAGTATGTACAGATGGACCAGTATTCGAAAAAGGAGCCGTTATCATATGAGTAGATTAAATGTAACACTACCAGGTTTAAATTTGAAAAATCCAATAATGCCAGCAAGTGGATGTTTTGCATTTGGTAAAGAATTTAGTCAGTTTTATGACTTATCAGAGCTTGGATCTATTATGATAAAAGCTGCTACTAAAGAAGCAAGATATGGGAACGAAACACCTCGTGTTGCCGAAACTGCTAGCGGAATGATAAATGCTATTGGATTACAAAATCCAGGGGTTCATCATATTATTGAACATGAGCTAAAATATTTAGAGCAATTTGATGTACCAATTATTGCTAACGTAGCTGGTTCAACAGAAGAAGAATATGTATATGTAGCAGAACACATTTCAAAATCACCTAACGTACATGCATTAGAATTAAATATTTCATGCCCAAACGTTAAAGAAGGTGGCATACAATTCGGAACAGTACCAGAAGTAGCAAGTGATTTAACGAAAAAGGTAAAAGAAGTATCTTCTGTTCCAGTGTATGTTAAACTATCTCCTAATGTTACGAACATTGTTGAAATGGCTAAAGCAATCGCTCAATATGCAGACGGAATCACGATGATTAACACTTTAGTTGGTCTACGTGTTGATGAAAAAACAGGAAAGCCGATAATAAGTAACATTGTTGGTGGTTTAAGCGGGCCAGCAATTAAACCTGTAGCTTTAAGAATGGTTTATGAAGTTAGTCAAAATATTGATATTCCCATCATTGCAATGGGTGGCGTTAGAACAGCTCAAGATGTAATCGACTATATATCAGTAGGTGCAGATGCAGTAGCAGTAGGAACAGCTAATTTTGAAAATCCTACAGTATGTAAAGAAATTATTGATGAATTACCAAGTTTATTAGATAAATTAGGGGTACAACATATTCACGAACTTAAAGGTAGAACATATAGACAAGAAGGAGTTGTAAAATAAATGAAAGATACACCAATTATTGCATTGGATTTTGCAACGCTGAAAGAAGTAGAAAATTTTTTAGACTTATTTGATGAACCACTATTTGTGAAAATTGGAATGGAACTATTTTTACAAAATGGTCCTGATACAATTAAAGCAATTAAGGATAGAGGACACGACATATTTTTAGATTTAAAGCTACATGACATACCAAATACTGTACAAAGTGCATTGGCGGGATTAGGAAAATTTAATATAGATCTTATTAATGTGCATGCAGCAGGTGGCATAGAAATGATGAAATCTGGTTTAAAAGGCCTGAAATCTACGAATCCTAACGCAAAATTAATAGCTGTAACGCAACTTACTTCTACTACTGAAGAACAAATGCAGAAAGAACAAAATATCCAAACATCTATAGAAGACTCAGTTGTTCATTATGCTAAAAATACTAAAGATGCTGGTTTAGATGGGGTCGTATGTTCACCATTAGAATCTAAAATATTAAAAGAAACTCTTGGTAAAGAATTCTTGAAAGTAACACCGGGGATACGATTAGAAACGGATAAAACGCATGATCAACAACGTGTTACAACTCCAGAAGAAGCGAAAAATCTTGGTTCAACACATATTGTTGTAGGCCGTTCAATTACACAACATACGAATCCAGTGGAAAGATATCACGAAATATTACAAAGATGGAAAGGATAATGAACATGACTTCAAATATTGCACAATCATTATTAAAGATAAAGGCGGTTACACTTTCACCAGATGATCCTTATACTTGGAGTTCAGGCATTAAATCGCCAATATACTGTGATAACAGAGTCACGTTAGCTTACCCTGAAATAAGAGAAGACATTTATAAAAGTTTAATTAATTTAATAAAAGAACATGCTAATGAAGTAGAAATTATTTCAGGGACTGCAACAGCTGGCATACCTCATGCTGCATTTATCGCCGATGATATGAAGCTACCTATGAGTTATGTAAGATCAAAAAGCAAAGGGCATGGTAAAGGTAATCAAATTGAAGGTGCTTCAAGCAAAGGAAAAAAAGTTGTTGTCATTGAAGATTTAATTTCTACAGGTGGTTCTTCAATCAATGCAGTAGAAGCATTATTAGAAGATGGCGCTGAAGTATTAGGTGTATTCGCAATATTTACATATGGTATTTCCAAAGCAGAAGAAGCATTTAACAAAATTAATGTTCCATTTTACACTTTATCAAACTATGATGAACTTGTAACTGTGGCAGAAAAAGAAGGATTTATAGAAAATAAAGATATTAAAACTTTAAAAGAATGGAAAGATACTTTATAATGAACTCATATAAAGGGGGCCGTATTTTATGGAAAGTGAACATCGTTTAACTGCTGAAGAAGAACGTGAGCAGATTAAAAAATGGGGACACATTAATGATTTTCTTAAAAAAGATTCTAACAAACCGGCGGACTTTGAGCATTCAAAAGTAAGAGACGATAATTTTAAAGAAAGAACCGGCTATACAAATAATACAAATGTAGACAGAGATAGAAGATATGATTTAGACGATAAAAACATTTTCAAAAGTATAAAAAAAGAACTAGAGAAGAACGGATTCTTTAATACAAAAGAACAAAACAATTAAAAAATTTAAATTATAGCTATTTCTGAGGCTGGGGCATATATACATGCCCCAGCCTCGATTCATTATAATGGCAGTAGCTGACTGGTTTGAAAATGCACTTATATCAAGCTTTTTCAACCCCAGTCATTCTTGCCGAGGTGGGACTACGAAATCTTTTTAATAAAATGAGATTTCTGGCCCACTCTTTTTTATAAATATATATATAATTTTATACTTCCGTATATATAAAAAGCATAAATATTATAATAATTTAATAAAAATAGTATTCTAAAGAAGTAATATTTGTTAAAATGTAAACGAATACAATTTAAGGGGGTAGTAATATATGAAAGAAAAGGGAAATAAACTTACCGATAAGCTTTGGAAAGAAAGTGGAAGAACTAAAGAAATGTTAAAGTTCTTTTCAGCAGATGCATTAAAAGGACAAAAAGAACCAGAACCAAAGTTAAAAGCATATAATACAGCACAGTTAGTAGGATTAATTTTAGGGCCTTTATTATTTTTAATTGTCTTATTATTTGTTAGTCCACCAGGACTCAGCCAAAAAGGGGTTTATGTTATGGCTGTAACACTTTGGATTGCAGTTTGGTGGATTACAGAAGCTATCCCTATTCCGGCAACGAGTTTAATGCCTTTATTCCTATTTCCTTTAGGGGGCGTAATGGATAGCGAAACAGTGTCTAGCGCTTATGGGGATGACATCGTATTCTTATTCTTAGGTGGATTTATTATTGCTATTGCAATGGAAAGATGGAACTTACATACAAGGATTGCACTTGTTATCATTAAAAGTATCGGGACAAGTACAGGGCGAATTTTATTAGGATTTATGATTGCTACTGGTGCTTTATCGATGTTTGTGTCTAATACAGCAGCAGTAATGATCATGATTCCAATTGGTTTAGCTATTATTAAGGAAGCACATGAATTAACAACTGATGATTCTAAAGAACATCATTTATCACAATTTGAAAAATCGCTTGTTTTAGGTATCGGGTATGCCGGTACAATTGGTGGTTTAGGTACTTTAATTGGTACACCACCGTTAATTATTTTAAAAGGACAATATGAGAAAATATTTGGAGAAGAAATTAGTTTTGCCCAATGGATGGTTATGGGTGTGCCAGTAGTTATTATTTTATTAGCTATTACATGGGCATATTTAAACTTTGTGAAATTTAAACACGATATGAAGGAGCTACCAGGTGGTAAAGAAATAATTACAAAAGAATTGAAAGCTTTAGGTAAGACAACTTATGAAGAAAAAATCGTGTTAACATTATTCTGTTTAGCAGCATTTTTATGGGTATCAAGAGAATTTTTACTTTCACAATTTACATTTACAGAGCTTGTTAAAGATGGAACGATTTCAATGTTCGTTGCGGTATTATTATTCTTAGTGCCCGCAAAAAGAAAATTTGCTCGAATTTTAGATTGGTCTATTGCAAAAGACTTACCATGGGGAATTTTATTACTATTTGGTGGTGGTTTAGCTGTAGCATCAGCTATTACAGAAAGTGGTTTAGATAAATGGATGGGTAAACAAATATCTAGCCTTGAAGGTATTAACATCATCTTGATTATCTTTATTGTTACACTGTTCGTACTATTCTTAACTGAGATTACATCGAATACAGCTACAGCAACAATGATATTACCGATTTTAGCGACTATAGCAGTGGGTATACACATACATCCACTTGCACTGATGATACCAGCGGCTATGGCAGCAAACTGTGCATTTATGTTACCAGTAGGTACACCACCGAATGCGATAGTATTTGGTACAGATAAAGTATCCATTCGAGAAATGGCGACAACAGGATTCTGGTTAAACTTATTCAGTTGTGTTGTAATCGTGATATTTGTTTGGTTCATGGTGCCATGGTTATTCGGCATCGATTTAATGTCTACTAAATAAAAAGTGCATAAATATTAAAAACTAATTTTATAAATTACAAATGGATTTATAAATAAAAAGCGTCACTCCGTTAATTCAAAATATGACGGAGTGGCGCTTCAGTTTGCTTTTAGCTTATTATTTTATAAAAGTTTTTATAATCAATGTTTATCCTAAGAACAATTTTATGAAGACATAACCTATAATGATGATTGCTAATAAGATGACAACCGGTAATAATAATGACAATGACATAATATCTCTCCTTTGTCTTTAAACCTTATAATGATTATACTCATTATATAAGATAAAAGAAACAATTTAAATACGTTAATGGAGTGAAACCAATGATACCTAAAATAACAACATTTTTAATGTTTAATGGTGAAGCGGAAGAAGCTATTAAATTTTATACATCTATTTTTAAAGATAGTGAAATACTAACTATGGTTAAGTATGACGAAGAAGGGCCAGGTGAACCTGGAACAGTACAACATTCTATATTTAAAATGAACGGTGAAATTTTTATGGCGATTGATCAAAGTAACGGAGTAGATATTGAAATGAACCCAGCAATGTCTTTATATGTTACTTGTGATAATGCTATGGAAATGGAAACCTTGTATTCAGAATTAAAGTCAGGCGGTGCTATTTTAATGCCTAAAACAGAAATACCCCCAACTTTTAGAGAATTCGCATGGGTACAAGATAAATACGGCGTTAATTTCCAATTAGCATTGCCAGAAAATCAATAAAAAATAGCAGTGAATTCTCCACCAACGTGGAATTTTCACTGCTATTTTTATAACTTTATTATGATGAATTATTTCTTTAATAATTTCTTTATATCATCATAGTCAGTTGTAACATATAGCGTCGATTGATGATCATAAGTTACAAATCCTGGCTTTGCTCCGCTTGGTTTGTGTACATTTTTAATTTCAGTATAGTCTACAGGTATTTGACCTGATTGACTTGCTTTTGAATAATATCCTGCAATCATTGCCGCTTCATTTATCGTTGTTTCTGTAGGCTCTGTATCTTGTATAACAACATGTGAACCTGGAATATCTTTAGTATGGAACCAAAGTTGGTTCTTTCTTGCGATACGATGTGTAAGATAATCGTTTTGTTTATTATTTTTACCTAATAATATTGTTTGATTATCAGATGATTCAAACGTTGTTAAAGTAATTTTATTAGATTTTTTCTTTTTATTATTTTTACGTCTTTTTACAAATCCTTGTTCTTCTAACTCTTCTCTAATATCGTCAATATCTTCAACAGAAATATGTTTAAGTTGTTGTTCCAATGACTCGAAATATAGAATGTTAGATTGAGTAAGTTTAATTTGTTTTTCTAATTCTATTTCACGCGTTTTTAAACGGTTATATTGTTTATAATAATATTGTGCGTTCATAGAAGGTGATTTAGTTGGATCTAAAGGAATAGTAATAGGCTCGTTATTATAATAATTAATTGTTTCTAACGATTCATCACCTTGTTTTATTTGATACATATTTGCTGTAATCAATTCACCATATAATTGTTGTATATCTTTAGTACTTGCTGCTTCTTGTTCGTTAATAAGTTTTTCTAACTTATGCTTATTCTTCTGTAAATGTTGGTCAACAATTTTAACTAAGTCTAATGCACGTTGTTTTACACGTTCTCGTTCTCCACGAGATTCATAAAAACGGTCTAAACATTCATGCAATGTGTTAAAACTTGTATAGTCTTGTCCATAAGAATGTAGAGGCATAAAATAGAAAACTTCTTTACCAGTTGAGTGGTTGTTATATATGACTGGCTTAGGTTCTTCCTTTACTTCGTTAATCACTTCATCGAATGCTTCTACAAGCGTACTTTGGTTCATGAACGGTCTTCTAGATACAATTTCTTTTGTGATAAGTGGACTAAATCCTTCGAATTGTTGAAGTAATTGTCTATCAATTTTACCAGAATTAAAATCAATATATTTATTAATATCGTCTACTTCAAAAGGATTCATTTTCTTAGTTGTAGGTGGATATTCATATTTAAAACCTGGCATAATCGTCCGAGCAGTATTTGTATTTGGTGTATGATGTTTAAACCCATCTATAATTTTACGTTCACCATCTACTAAAATAATATTGCTATGTCTTCCCATTATTTCTAAAATGAGGGTACGTTTTCTTAAGTCACCAATTTCATCTCTCGAATGAATATCGATTTCAACTAATCTATCATTTCCAATTTGCGTTATCGCTTGTATGATACCACCATCGAGATGTTTTCTTAAAACTCTTAAGAACATCGGTGGATCAAAAGGATTCTCTAGTTTTTCTTCAGTAAGATGAAATCTACTAAAATTAGCATGCGTAGATAATAATAGATGATTATTCTTTCTTTCACTACGAATTGTTAAAATAATAGTGTCGTTACTTGGTTCTGTTATTTTATGAATTCGCCCAGTTACGAGCGATTGTATATCTTCTACTATCTTTCTTGTAAATAAGCCATCAAAAGCCATTTGCATTCACACCTTTTTAAAAAGTCAATTTATTGTAACATGTAAGGGATTAAATGAGTATATTTCTGTTTAAAGTTTACAACCTCTCTAGCCATACAGAATTGAAGTATGGTAAGATATAAAAAACAAAATGATGATAAATCGTTAGTATTCATTAGGAAAGGTCGTTTGACATGAACATAGAAAAAGGGTTACTGATTGTTCTCTCAGGTCCGTCTGGTGTCGGAAAAGGAACAGTAAGAAAATCAATCTTTGATGATCCTAGTACCGATTTTAAATATTCTATCTCAATGACTACAAGGAATATGCGTCCAGGTGAAACTGATGGCGTAGATTATTTCTTTAAATCAAGAGAAGAATTTGAAGCTTTAATTGCCGATGATCAATTTATAGAGTATGCTGAATATGTAGGTAATTATTATGGTACACCTGTACAATATGTAAGGGATACAATGGATAACGGATATGATGTATTTTTAGAAATTGAAGTGGAAGGCGCTAAACAAGTTAGAAAGAAGTTTCCTGAAGCTTTATTTATATTCTTAGCTCCACCAAGTTTAGAGCATTTAAAAGAAAGACTTGTTGGTAGAGGCACAGAATCGAATGAAATTATTCAAAATCGTATTACTGAAGCCCGTAAAGAAGTAGAAATGATGAATCTTTACGATTATGTTGTCGTGAACGACGAAGTAGAATTAGCGAAAGCACGTATTCAATCAATTGTTGAAGCTGAACATTTGAAAAGAGAACGTGTAGAAGCTAGATATAGAAAAATGATATTGGAGGCAAAAAAATAATGTTATATCCAGCACAAAATGAACTTAAAGATAGTATTAACTCTAAATATTTAATCGTAACAACAGCTGCAAAGAGAGCACGTGAACTTCAAGAATATCCTGATAGTTTATTATTAGATGAGTATCGTTCTCTTAAAAATGTAGGACAAGCACTTGAAGAGATTGCAGCTCATAAAGTACAAGCTAAACTACAAGATTAATATCTCCATAATATCAGCAGGCTGGGACATTATTATGTCTCAGCCTTGTTTATTATATATACAGTAGCTGATTGGACTGGAAATGCGCTTATAACATACTTTTTTCAATTTAATATATAGATTGAATTCATGACAGTATAAATTAAAGAATGTATAATAAGTGTTAATAATAATTGTAATTTGGAGGCGTACACAAATGAAGAATATACTTCTAGCTGTTACTGGTGGCATAGCTGCCTATAAAGCGATTGATTTAACAAGTAAATTAACACAAAACGGATACGTAGTGAGAGTGATGTTAACTGAAAATGCCCAACAATTTGTTACTCCTCTAGCTTTCCAAGCAATCAGCCGTAATCATGTTTATACAGATACTTTTGACGAAAAAGATGTTAGTGAAATACAACATATTACTATAGCAGATTGGGCTGATGCTGTTATTGTTGCGCCTGCTACCGCAAATACTATTAGTAAGTTGGCAAATGGGTTAGCAGATAATATGGTCACATCTACATTACTAGCGACTACAGCGCCTGTATTTATCGCACCAGCGATGAATGTTCATATGTTGGAACATCCTTCTATAGTAGCGAACATGGCTAAATTAAGAGAGTATGGTTATAAATTTATTGCACCTGGAGAAGGATATTTAGCATGTGGTTATGTAGCCAAAGGAAGAATGGAAGAACCGATTACAATATTAACGATTATTGATGATTATTTTAAAGAAAATTTAAACCTTCAAACTTTTTCATTACAAGGCAAAAAAGTTTTGATAACTGCAGGTCCGACTATAGAAAAAGTTGACGCAGTAAGATACTTTACAAATCGCTCTAGTGGAAAGATGGGTTATGCACTGGCTGAAGCAGCAAGAGACCTAGGTGCCGAAGTTATATTAGTAAGTGGAGAAACTCAATTGTCTCAGCCTAAAGGTGTGGAATACGTCCAAATTACAAGTGCAGAAGATATGTTTCAAGCTGTGAAACAGTACAAAGATAATATGGATATGATTATTAAAGCTGCAGCTGTAGCTGACTATACTCCAGTTGAAACATCAGATAAGAAAATGAAAAAGCAAGATGGCGACCTTGAATTAGTCTTTAAACGAACGACAGATATTTTAAAATATTTAGGTGAACATAAACAAAATCAATATTTAGTTGGTTTTGCAGCGGAAACTGACAATGTAGAAAAATATGCTATGGGTAAATTAAAAAAGAAAAATGCAGATGTGATTATTTCTAATCATGTTGCAAATCAGGAAATTGGATTTAAATCTTCTGATAACGAAGTTGAAATGTTCTTTGCTAATGGAGATAGAGTACCATTTAAAAAAGAATCCAAACAAAAAATAGCATTTAAAATTTTAAACGAAATTGCAAGTAGGTGGAATTCTTGATAGCTCATGTAGTAGTAGATATACCTTCTAAAAATGTAGATAAAACGTTCGATTACAAAATACCACAAGACATTGAAGAAATCGTTAAAGTTGGTGTGCGTGTAGAAGTGCCATTTGGTTCAAGAAAAATCCAAGGCTTTGTTATCGACATTAGTGAACATTTATCTAGTGATATAGATGCCTCTAAATTAAAATCAATAATAAGAGTTAAAGATTTTAAACCAGAACTTACATCTGAATTGATTAAGTTAAGTGAATGGATGGCGAATTTTCATTTAGTTAAACGTATATCCGCTCTAGAAATCATGTTGCCAAGCGCTGTGAAAGCAAAATACCAAAAAGTTTATCAAGTAAATGACCCAGAACCTTTACCGGCAGAATTGTTAAATACCTTCAATAAAGAAGGTATTTTAACTTTTGATCAAGCTCAGAAACTACAAATTGTTTCAGAGCTTGAACATTTTGTAGATAAAGAAATATTGTCTAAAGATACGATTGTAGGTCAACAATTAACGCGTAAATATGCAACATGTGTACGGATTATACCGACTGATAGATTAGATGAAATATTGGAAGCTATTAGTAAAAAGGAAAAACAATTAGATGTGTTAAATTATTTGATAGAGCATCGTCATGAGGATGTGTTGTTAAGAACATTAAAAGAAGAAGGATTTTCAAATTCTAGTATTCAAACACTTGTGAAAAATCAAGTATTGGAAAAATATGAAGCGGTCGTTAATCGTGATCCGTATGAGAATAGAATATTCGAAAAAGAAAATAATAAAGAACTTACTGAAGCACAGCAATCAGCTTTCGAAAATATAGATAAATCAGTTTCAAATGAAGAATCAAAGACATTTCTATTACACGGTGTCACAGGTTCAGGTAAAACTGAAGTGTATTTACAAACGATAGAAAACGTCCTTAATCGAGGTGAACAAGCAATAATGCTTGTTCCTGAAATTGCATTGACGCCACAAATGGTTAATAGATTCAAAGCGAGATTTGGTGATGAAGTTGCAGTTCTTCATTCAGGCTTATCAAAAGGCGAAAAGTATGATGAGTGGCAAAAAATTAGAGATGGTAAGGCGAGCGTTTCAGTCGGTGCTAGATCAAGTGTCTTTGCACCATTTGAAAATTTAGGTCTTATTATAATTGACGAAGAACATGAATCGACATATAAACAAGAAGATTATCCAAGATATCATGCCCGTGAAATTGCCATATGGAGAAGTGAATATCATAATTGTCCTGTTGTGCTAGGCTCAGCAACGCCAAGTTTAGAAACATTTGCACGCGCAGAAAAAGGTGTTTATCATTATTTAGGATTACCAGACAGAGTGAATTTGCAAAAAATGCCTGAAATAGCGTTAGTGGATATGAGAGAAGAACTTCAAGCAGGGAACCGTTCAATGTTCTCTGAACCATTAACAAGAGCGATTCAAGATAGAATCAATAAAAATGAACAAATCGTATTGTTCTTAAACAGAAGAGGTCATTCGTCATTTGTATTATGTAGAGATTGTGGACATGTACCGCAATGTCCAAATTGTGATATTTCATTAACTTATCATAAAACAACAGATGATTTAAAATGTCATTATTGCGGATATAGTGAACCGATGCCACCGACTTGTCCAAGTTGTGGTAGTGAACATATTAGACAAATGGGTGTGGGTACACAAAAGGTTGAAGAACTTATATATGAAACATTCGATGATGCCAAAGTTATTCGAATGGACGTAGATACTACGTCTAAAAAAGGCGCCCATGAGCGACTGTTAAATGCATTTGGAAATCAAGAAGCAAATATATTATTAGGAACACAGATGATTGCTAAAGGATTAGACTTTGAAAATATAACATTAGTCGGAGTTCTAAATGCAGATACAATGTTGAACTTGCCTGATTTTAGATCAAGCGAAAAAACATTCCAACTCTTAACACAAGTAGCAGGGCGTGCAGGAAGACATGAGAAGACTGGAGAAGTAATGATACAAACGTATAATCCAGAACATTACGCTATTCTAGACGTAACTAAAAATGATTACTTATCTTTTTATGAAAAAGAAATGAAATTCAGACAAGTAGGAAGATATCCACCATATTACTTCCTTGTTAACTTGACCATTAGTCATTTCGATAAAAGAAAAGTATTAAAAGCATCGAAACATATACATGATATTTTAGTACAACATGTGACGCCACAATCATTTGTGTTGGGTCCTTCACCAAGTCCGTTATCACGTATTAACAACCAACATAGATTCCAAATACTTATTAAATTTAAAAGCGAACCAGGGCTACTTACAGCACTGCAATACTTAGATGACTACTATCACGAACAATACATGAAAGATAAACTATCATTAGAGATTGATATAAATCCGCAAATGATGATGTAGAATGCTTGTTTAATTATAACTTCATTAAAAATAATTTCGATTAAATTATTGAACTATATAAATAAGTATGAAATAATAAAAGTTATAGTTTAATAATTATTATTTGAATTGAGATAAATCCTCACTCTTTGAGAGTGAGGATTTTTTATAATAAAAAAGGGTAAAATAATATAATACTTAATTATATAAATCAAAGGGGGACTTTTTTTGTTACACACTATAACATCGACATTACCACCAATACACGGAGGTAGAACAAAATCGTTATTATATAGAATAAAATTTTTAGAAGAAAAGTTAAATGAATCTACTATTATTCATACAACGAATTATAATCCTGATTATTTGAACGTATATGAAGATTTTAAAAAAAGAAATATTATTAGCAATAATTTAATCATTAGAAATCTTTATGAATGGTTATCTGGAAATAATTTATTAGAAAAACATAATAAAACTTCACTATTTTCTAAAAGTCCTAAACAGACTTCTATCGAAATATCTGGTTTAGAGTCAAAAATTGATAATAATATTGTTAGGTATTATAAAGGAAATGAGTATGTTTTATATAGACAATTCTATGAAGGATCAAAAGTGTTAATGTTTGAAGATTTTATGTCTCCAATATCTAAAAAGAAGTTGGAAAGAAGAGAGTATACAAGAAACGGTGTTTTACATCGAATTACAAATTATTCTTCGTATAATTATTCTAAATTATACGAAGAATATTATAATAAAAACGGTGAATTATATTTAAAAAAACATTTTTCTGATATAAATAAGAATAAATTATTGTACATTATTCTGTATGAAAATCATGTTCCAATTAAATTTTTTAAAACTGAAAAAGAAATGTTCACATTCTATTTCAATAATGTTTTGGAAGAGAATTCAATAGTTTTTAATGATGCAAGATTATTGGATAAACCTCTTATAGATTGTAATAAAAAATTGAAAAGAGTTTTAGTTTTTCACAGCACTCATTTTGTGGAAAATGGTACTAGAAATTCATATAAATTAGCTCTAAATAATAGTGATAAAATTAGCAAATATATTGTTTTAACAGATTATCAGAAGAATGATATACAGTCAGAGTTTGATATTAATGATGATAAAATTAAAGTAATACCTCATTTTGTAGAAACATTAAACACTGAAAAAACTTTTGAAAAATCTAATCAATTTTGTTACGTAGGCAGAATTTCAAAAGAAAAACAGATTGATCATATAATAAAAGCATTTAAAATATATATCGAAAAAGGTAACAATTCTAAGTTGCTTATATATGGAAAAGATGAAGATGGAGAGTTAAATAGGTTATCTGAATTAGTTAAAGAGTTAGATTTAACTAATTATATTGAATTTAAAGGATATACTAGCAATCCAGCACAAGTTTTTGAAAAATCAATTGCATCTATATTAACTAGTAAATTCGAAGGTTTTGGGTTAACGGTTATGGAAAGTATAAATAATGGTTGTCCTGTATTATCTTATAATATTAGATATGGTTCTAGTGAGTTAATAGATAATTATAAAAATGGTATATTAGTTGAACAAGATAATATTAATGATATGGCAAAAGCAATGGAAAATGCTAGATATAAACCAATGAAAGATGTAAAATTGAGCGGTAGATTCAGTTTAGATTCTGCAATAAGAAATTACAAAGAATTAGTAGATGAATTAAATTATTAATCAATGTAATAAAGGAGAGTAAAACATTGAATAAATTAACAATTATTATTACTTATTATAATAATGAAGAACACATAAAAGATTGTATAAATAGTATAAAGAAACAAAGGAACCAAAATTTTGATTTAATCATCGTTGATGATGGATCCACAGATTCATCTACTAGAATATTAGAAGAAGAAATAAAAGGCTTTAATAAAAATATTAACTTGATAAAAAATGAAAACAATAAAGGGCATGCTTATGCAAGAAATATTGCTCTAGACAAGGTAGATACACAATATGTAATGTTTCTTGATGGTGATGATCAATTAGCTAGTTATTCAGTTGAATATTATCTTTCTAAAATAAATGGTACAGATGGTTTAATAGCTCCTATTCATAAATTTACTATTAATAGACCACAATATGTCAATAAAGATAAAGTTAGAGTAGAGTATCTTACACAAAAATCAAATCCAAATTCTTTTTTAAGAAAAAATTCAGCTTGTAATATTGTATTTAAAAATACAATTATTCAAGCACATAATATAAGGTTTAATGAAAGCTTGAAAATATATACTGATGCTTCATTTGTATTGGAGTATATCAACTACGCTGAAAGATTTGTGAGATTGTTTGATTTTCCATTTTATTATAGAGGAGAAGTGTACGACCCGTTTAATGGAAATACTTTAAGTGATCAAGATTTTATTTTAACTTTTGAAGATTACGTTAACAGTTTTCTAGATTCAATGAATAGAACAAATAATAAAAAAGTACAAAAATTCTTAATAAATAAAATGAAACAAAAGATAAAAAATGGTTTTGATCCATCATTAAAAGATATAGATTTAAGGTACAAAATTCTAGAAAAACCTTTAGTTGATGCTGTTAAAGCTTTAAAATGGGATCTTCTTAAAGATGCGAAATTATTATATGACCTTGAAGTGCTATTTTTAACCATGAATTCTGTTGAAAATGCTAAATATATCAATAATTTAAGAGGTGTTTCTAGACACGTTAAAAATATAATACAGAATAATAAGATGAAAAACCGTTCTAAGTATCAACTAACAGATAAAGAGGACTGCGTTGATTCTAATACAATTGTCTTTGAATCTTTTGGTGGAAAAAACTATAGCGATAGTCCTAAATATATATATGAATATATGCAAAAAAATTATCCTCAACTAAATTATATTTGGGTATTTTCTAATCCCAATCAAAATGTAATTATGGGAAATGCGATGAAAGTGAAGAAGGGCTCAAAAGAATACTATGAAGCCTATTCAAAAGCGAAATTCTGGGTAACTAATGCTCGCTTACCACTTTATTTAAATAAAAAAGAAAATCAAATATTCATTCAAACATGGCATGGTACTCCGTTAAAAAGATTAGCCAATGATATGAAAGTAGTTAGAATGCCTAATACAACTACAGCAAATTATAAAAAGAATTTTTACGAAGAAACTTCTAGGTGGGATTACTTAATATCACCAAATCGATATTCAACGAATATTTTTAAAACTGCTTTTTGGATGAACGAAGAGAGAACTTGGGAGATTGGTTATCCACGAAATGATGTATTAGTTAATAGACAAAATGATACAGAATATATTAAACAAATTAAAAAAGATTTGAATTTACCTGAAGATAAAAAAGTGATTATGTATGCTCCAACATGGAGAGATGATGAATTCGTAAAAAAAGGACAATATTTATTTGATTTAAAAATTAACTTAGCTAATTTACAGGAAAAACTTGGCGATGAATATGTAATTTTATTAAGAATGCATTATTTAATTGCTAATTCATTAGATTTAAATGGATATGATGATTTTGCAATTGATGTATCAAATTATAGTGATGTTTCCGAGTTATATTTAATAACTGATGCTCTTATTACTGATTACTCGTCAGTAATGTTTGACTTTGGTATATTAAAACGTCCTCAATTCTTTTTCGCATATGATATAGAAAAATACGATAAAGGTTTAAGAGGCTTCTATATGGATTATATGAATGAATTGCCGGGTGAAATTATAACTGATGAATTTAAATTAGCAGAAGAATTAAAAAAATTAGATGAGCATAAATTAAAATATAAAAATAAGATTGAAAATTTTTATGAAAAGTTTTGTTCTATTGAAAAAGGCGAAGCATCAAAAATTGTAGGAGATTATATATTTGAACAATCGAAATAAATTTATACAATAATTACAATTTTACTTATATACAAGCAAAATATTATGAATAATATAAATCTCTATGATAATGAATAATATTATATTCATTTCGTGAACATAAAAGTAATAAAAAAGCCCCTAATAAAGGGGCTTTTTTATTATATAGAATTATCAAATCAATTATTTAGAACTTACTTCTTCTAATTCCTGCCAATCATAATCATGATTTAATATTTGTTCCCTTTCTTTTTCAGAAATTTTATCGTCAGGTTCTCCACCTTTCGGATAAAATTTTTCTTTTGATTTATTTACAAACTCTGGTCTATCTTGCGTCAATATATAAGCAGTTATGTCTGAAGCTTCTTGTTTGCTCAACGTTCCTTCTTCACCAAAAGGCATATTATGATAAATGAAGTCATACATTTTTGAAAATCTACTCATACCTGCACCAGTATTAAATGAGTCTGGTCCCCATAACGATGGTCCTGTAAATGAGGCACTCGATGAACCATTGCCATGACAAGATAAACAATTATTTCTATCGAATGCCTCTTTTCCTTTATCTACATTAGGTTCAGGTATATTTTTTGCTTGTTCTATCTCTGGTGCTTCAGATTTTTTAATGTCTTCACTAATAAAATCTAAATAAGCTACCATTGCTTTCATTTCCTCACTATTTTCTTTGATAGGTTTCCCATTCATACTCCTAGCAAAACACCCATTAATTCGCTCTTTAAGTGAAACATCTCTACCTTCACGATCTCTGTATTGTGGGTATTTTTTAGAGACACCTTCTAGAGAAAGAGCATTTCCATTTCCTCCTTGAGCATGACAACTCGTACAAGCTAATTTGTTTCCAACATGCTCAGGCATTTTAGAGTTGGTATAAATCATTAATTCTTCACCTTTACGTAATAACTTACCTTTTTCAGTGTTAGCGTCAGTCGTCCGAACTGATTTTACTGAACTTTCTTTTTCTGATTTTTTTCGTCGTTAGAACATGCAATAATTTAACTAAATTGTATTTTTGCATTTTGAAATAATTTTATTTAATTCCATTATTTATTTCAATATATATTTGTTGAATAAAACAATAATGATATTTAGGTTATCCTAAAATATGTTTGACTAACATAATAAAAAAAGTTACGATTGTTTGAGAATGTGGGGTGTATAAAATTAGATTTAAAAATTATAATAAAATAAATAAAAATGTGGATAAAAGTATTTTATTTTGTTATTTAATACTGGGAATTATAGGAATCATATTTATTTACAGCGCAAGTATGGTTCCTGCACGAATGGGTTCATTAACAAATGGAAATATAATTAATAGTAATCATTTTATGGTCAGGCAATCTATATTTTTATTTGTAGGTACTTTAATTGTTCTATTTATTGCTTATTTTGTGGACATTGATGCTTTAAAAGCGAAAGCATTTCAACAATTTATTATTATCGGTGTCATCATTTTACTTATTATTACCTTGATTTTAGGAAGTGAAATTAATGGTTCTAAAAATTGGCTTAATTTAGGTTTTTTCAGCATACAATCTTCAGAGTTTCTAAAGTTAGCCTCTATCATATATCTTTCATACATAATCGATAAAAAAATGTCCCAAGCAAGGATATATAACATTAAAACTTTATTACCCCCATTGTTTATGCTAGGTTTTGGTTTAGTTTTAATCTTAGTTCAAGGTGATTTAGGCGGCACAATATTAAATATTGGTATTATATTGTTTATTTTAATGTATTCAGATATAAAAAATATTGTAAAAATTCAATTATTCAGTTCGATTTCACTGCCATTTGTAATCTATTTAATTTACACATTAATATTTGATACAAAAAATACATACAGATTGAATCGAATTAAAGTAATCATGGAACCATTTAAATATGAAAATGGTGAAGGTTATCAATTATCTAATTCTTTATTAGCAATTGGTAATGGCGGCGTTACTGGTCAAGGTATGGGGAACGGCATTATGAAATTAGGTTATTTACCTGAACCACACACAGATTTTATATTTTCAGTTTTAGCTGAAGAAGCAGGTTTAATAGGGGTTATCGCAGTTATAGCATTATATATGTATATAACATTTAAAGGGATTATATACGCTAATACGACTAAAAATAATTACTACAAAATAATTTGTATAGGTGTAGTTAGTTATTTATTTTTACAAGTATTCATTAATTTAGCTGGAATATCAGGAATAATACCTTTAACAGGTGTTACACTTCCTTTATTAAGTTATGGAGGTTCTTCTCTTTTAAGTATCAGTGTTGCTTTCGGGCTATTACTCGCTACTACTAAAAAGATAAATATGGAAAAAGATTTAGAAACTGATAAATAGGGAGCGAAAACATGAAATTAACAAGAAAAGGTAAAATTGTCATAGCATTGTTTATCATCTTGGTTATAGGATCAACAATAACGATTTATGTAAAATCAAGACTGAACCAATTCAATGTTAATGTTCAAGAAAAGATAGGCACTAAAGAAGAACAAAAAGAATCCGTAGATAAAATTAAAAATAAAAAACCTTTATCAATTGCAATTTTTGGTGTTGATACTGATGAAAAAAGAGACGAAGAAAATATAGGGCAAAGAACTGATTCGATGTTGATTGCATCAGTTAATCCTAAAGAAGAAACTACAAAGCTTTTAACATTACCTAGAGATACAAACGTTTATATTAATGATATAGATAGAAACGAAAAAATAGCACATGCCTATGCATATGGAGGCGCTAAGACAGCAATAGATACAATCAAGAATAATTTTGACATACCAATAGATGGTTATATAACAATTGATATGGATGGGTTCGAAGAAATTATAGACATTATTGATGGTATAGAAGTTACAAGCAATGCTTCATTTTCTTTTAATGGGTCAACATTTAAAGAAGGAAAGAAAACCAATCTTAACGGCAAACAAGCACTTGATTATGTTAGAAGTAGGAAACAAGAGGGTGCTGGTGGAGATGAAGGTAGAACAGCGAGGCAAAGACAAGTTATTGAAGCTGTGTCACAAAAAGTGACGAAAAGTAAAAATGTTATAACATTAAATAAAATTTTAAAAGCAAGCGAAAAAAATGTTAAGTCGAATTATTCGGCAGGAGATTTTAAAAATTTATATGAAAGCTATAAAAAAGGTGCAAATCATATTGATAAATTGTCATTAGATGGAATGAATCAAATAGAAGATGATGGTATATGGTATTTTGAACCTGACGAGCAATCTAAGAAAACTATAATAGAAGAATATAAAACCAATTTACAAATAGATACATAATGGTATTTGTATAAAGTGTTTTTAAAATTTTAAAAAGGCAGTTATAGCTGTCTTTTTTATTTGTTTTAAGTTATAATTATACGATGAGTTTTTATAAAGGAGCGATAGATATGGCTGTAAAACCACTTGTTACTGCCCCCAATCCAATTTTAAATAGAGAAGTTAAAGATGTCGTAAATTTTGATGAATCAATAAAGCAATTAATTGCTGATTTAGAAGATACAATGTTTGATAATGATGGTGTTGGAATTGCCGCGCCACAAATTGGTGTTGATTTAAAAGTTGCGCTTGTTGATATGGAGCAAGATGGTATTTTGCAGCTTATAAACCCAACTATTTTAACACAATCTGAAAAAACTGAAACAGATGTAGAAGGTTGTCTCAGCGTTCCGGGTGTTTATGGTGAGGTTGAAAGAAGTGTCATGATTACTGTTAAGAGTAAAGATTTAAATGGTAATGATGTAGAATTAACTGCATATGATGATATTGCGAGAATTATTTTACACGAGATTGATCATTTATATGGTGAGTTGTTTACAGATAAAATGACGAGAGAAGTTAGTGAAGAAGAGTTAGAGGAGATGTATAAGGATGAGTAAAATTGTTTTTATGGGTACGCCTGATTTTTCTACAGGTGTGTTAGAGATGCTTATTCAAGAGTATGATGTAATTGCAGTTGTAACACAACCAGACCGTCCTGTTGGCAGAAAGAAGATACTAACACCACCGCCAGTTAAAAAGGTAGCATTAGAACATAATATACCTGTATATCAACCTGAAAAACTGAATAATTCTTCTGAATTAGAAGAAATCATTAACTTAAAACCTGATTTAATCGTGACAGCTGCATTTGGCCAATTATTACCTAAATCTTTGCTTGATGCGCCAAAACATAAAGCAATCAATGTGCATGCTTCATTGTTACCTAAATATAGAGGTGGTGCGCCAATTCATTATGCTGTAATGAATGGAGAGAAAAAAACAGGAATTACGATTATGTACATGGCAGAAAAATTAGATGCAGGAAATATTATTAGTCAAGACGAAGTTGAAATACTTGAAAATGACACAGTAGGAGAAGTTCACGATAAACTAGCAACACTTGGGACAGACTTGTTGAAGAGAACTTTACCTACTATTTTTAATGGTACTAATGATAGCATTGTTCAAGACGACAGTTTAGCTACATTTGCATCGAATATTTCTAGAGAAGACGAACGAATTGATTGGACTAAAGATGCTCAAACAATTCACAATCACATTCGTGGATTATCACCTTGGCCGGTTGCTTATACGACTATGGACGGTAAAAACTTAAAGCTATGGCTTAGTGAAATTGTTGAGAATGTCAAAGGTGAACCAGGTGAAATCATTGAAACGACTAAAGATGCAATTATTGTTGCGACTGGTTCCGAAGATGGTGTTGCTTTAACTGAAATACAATTAGCAGGTAAAAAACGTGTAAAGACACGTGATTATATAAGCGGATTACAATCCAAAATTGATGGGACAAAATTAATATGATGAATAATAATGTAAGATATGTTGCTTTAACGATATTAGACGACGTACTAACAGGTGAAGCATACAGTAATCTACAGCTTAATGAAGCAATTAAAAATGAAGCTGTATCAAAAAAAGATATAGGCTTATTAACTGAGCTTGTATATGGAACAATACAAAGAAAAATCACTTTGGAATACTTAATAGAACCTTTTATACAAACTAAATTAAAAGGTTGGATGAAACGTTTATTAATCATGAGCGCATATCAATATGTTTATTTAGATAAAGTGCCAGATCATGCAATTATTAACGAAGCTGTAAACATAGCAAAAAACCGTGGTGACCTGCATAATAGTAAAGCTATAAACGCTATACTTAGAAGTTTCATGGCAGCACCTTTGAGAACATTTGATGAAATTAAACATGATGACAAAAGGTTATCAGTTGAAGCTAGTGTGCCTCTATGGTTAACAAAACATTGGATTACTCATTTCGGTTATGAAAAAACAAAAGAAATGTGTTTATTAAGTTTAACGCCTCCTGATACAACGGTAAGAGTGAATACGACAAGAATTACAGTTTCAGAAGCTATTGAAAGATTGGAAAGTAACGGTTATACTGTCGAATTAGATAAAGATATTGAACGTTGTTTGCACATTAAAGGTGAACCAATAGTGAACGATCGATTATTTAAAGACGGACTTCTTTCAGTTCAAGATAAAAGTTCAATGTTCGTAGCTGAAATAATGAATGTTAAAGAAGGTAGTACTGTATTAGATGCTTGTAGTGCACCTGGAGGAAAAACGTGTCATATAGCTGAAATGCTTAACCAAACTGGTAAAGTTGAGGCTTATGATATTCATCCACATAAAATCGATTTGATTGATTTTAATGTTAAAAAATTAAGACTTAAAAATGTAAATACTGATGTTCATGACGCTACGCAACCATTTAATCAAACTTATGATTATATTTTAGTTGATGCGCCATGTAGTGGGTTTGGGGTAATGAGAAGAAAACCTGAAATCAAATATGAAAAAACATCAAAAGATGTAGAAGCATTATGGCATTTACAATTGGAAATTTTAGAAAATGCAAGTAAATCTTTAGCACCTGGTGGAGAACTTGTTTATTCAACATGTACGATTGAACAAATGGAAAATGAAAACGTTGTTTATTCATTTTTAAAAGCTAATAAAGACTTTGAATTCTCGACTTTTATAGACCCAAGAACCAATCAAGAAACGAAAACGTTACAATTACTCCCTCAAGATTATAATTCTGATGGATTCTTTATTACTAAAGTGAAAAGAAAGGAAAGATAATATGCCCGCGATACAGAAAAAGCGTAATAAATTTATGCCTAACTTTGAAAGACCTTCAATATATTCTTTACAGTTGGGAGAATTGGAAGATTGGTTAGTAGAACAATCAGAACCAAAATTTAGAGCAAAACAAATTTTTGATTGGCTGTATGTAAAAAGAATAAATTCTTTTAGCGAAATGACAAATTTATCAAAAGAATTAAGAGAAAAATTAGCTCAATCATTTGAAATCACTACATTAGAAGTAGCAGTTAAACAAGAAAGTAAAGATGGCACGATAAAATTTTTATTTGAACTTCAAGATGGGTACACAATTGAAACAGTTTTAATGAGACATGAGTATGGTAATTCCGTTTGTGTAACGACTCAAGTAGGTTGTCGTATCGGTTGTACATTCTGTGCATCATCTATAGGTGGATTAAAACGTAACTTAGAAGCGGGAGAAATTGTATCTCAAGTTCTAACAGTACAAAAAGCACTTGATGAAACTGATGAGAGAGTAAGCCAAGTTGTTATTATGGGTATTGGTGAACCATTTGAGAACTATGATGAAATGATGGGCTTCTTAAAAATTATTAACCATGACAAAGGTTTAAATATTGGTGCGCGTCACATTACAGTTTCAACTTCAGGTATCATTCCAAAAATTTACGATTTCGCAAATGAATCATTACAAATTAACTTTGCGTTAAGTTTACATGCTGCTGATAATGAAACACGTTCAAGATTAATGCCAATTAACAGAGCATATGATTTAGATAAATTAATGGAAGCTATTGAATATTACGTAGAAAAAACTAATCGTCGTATAACATTTGAATATGGTTTATTTGGAGGCGTGAATGACCAAGTTCATCATGCGAGACAACTAGCAGAAATGATTAAACATTTAAATTGCCATGTGAATTTAATTCCAGTAAATCATGTACCAGAGCGCGACTATGTTAAAACAACAAAAGAAGATATCTTTAAATTCGAAAATGAATTAAAAAGAAGAGGTATCAATGCTACAATTAGACGTAACCAAGGTGCAGACATTGATGCTGCATGCGGACAATTAAGAGCAAAAGAGCGAAAAGAAGAAACGAGGTAACAAATCATGGAAGCACGTTTTTTTACAGATGTCGGTCAATTTCGGGAACAAAATGAAGATGCAGGTGGAATCTATGTAAACCAGACTGGTCAAGAATTACTTGTAATTTGTGATGGAATGGGAGGCCACGCTGCAGGAGAAGTTGCAAGTCAATTTGTGAATGATTCACTTAAAGAAAGATTCGAAAATGAAAATTATATTGAATTTGAACAAGCTGAAGCATGGTTGAAATCGAACTTATCAGAAATCAATAGACATTTATATAACGAATCGATGAGCCACGATGCATATAGAGGCATGGGAACTACATGTGTTTGTGTATTAATTTACGAAAAAGATGTCGTAGTGGCAAATATTGGTGATTCACGTGCTTACTTGATTAATAATCGAGAAATGATGCAATTAACAGATGATCATACATTTGTTAATCATCTTGTTTCGATTGGAGAAATAACAAAAGAAGAAGCATTTACTCATCCACAAAAAAATATTATTACTAAAGTTATGGGTACAGATAAACGTGTTATCGCCGATGTATTTTATTTTAATACTAAATTCTACGATTATTTATTATTAAATTCAGACGGTTTAACAGATTATTTACATGAAAATGATGTTCAAGAAATTATCATGTCTCATGAAGGAACAGTTGATGAAATAGGTAAAGATTTGATAGACGCTACCATTAACGCCGAAGGGAAAGATAATATTTCACTTATATTATGTCCATTCGAAGGTGGAAAAATATGATAGGTCGCATAATCGCCGGTCGCTATGAGTTTGTGAAGTATTTAGGTGGCGGTGGTATGAGCAATGTTTATTTAGCAAAAGATAATATATTAGATCGTAAAGTTGCAGTAAAGGTTATCAATATACCGCCTTATGAAAAAGAAAAAACTGTCGAACGTTTCGAAAGAGAAGTTCAAAACACAACAATCTTAAGTCACAATAATATTGTGAACGTCTTAGATGTTGAAGAAGATGATAATTGTTACTATTTAGTAATGGAATATATAGAAGGACCAACTTTGAAAGAATATTTAATTAAAGAAGGTCGATTATCTGCTGAAGAAGCGATTGAAATGACGCTTCAAATATTAAAGGGTATTGCTCATGCACATCATCACCGAATTATCCATCGCGATATAAAACCACAAAATATTTTAATGACTCAACATGGCACTTTGAAAATATTAGATTTTGGAATTGCTAGAGCTTTAAGTGAAACAGCATTAACTGAAACCAACCATGTAATGGGATCGGTACAATATTTGTCTCCTGAACAAGCTAAAGGTCAATCTACAGATGAATCTTCAGATATATACTCAATCGGTATTGTACTTTATGAATTACTAACTGGTCATCCACCTTTTAGTGGAGAAACGCCAGTTAGTGTGGCAATTAAACATATTCAAGAAGAAATACCATCTGTGAAAGAAGAACGACCATCTATCCCACAAAGCGTTGAAAATGTAATAATGAAAGCAACTCAAAAGGAAAAAGCTTTAAGATATCGAGATACAGACGAGATGTATTTTGATTTACAGACAGCTTTGGATGATGAAAGAAAAGATGAAACGCCAAGATATAATACAAATTCTGAGACAAAGACGATACCAGTTGTTAAATCAGAAAGTTCCAATGAACATACAAAAGCTGTACCTGTTGCTTCGGCGTCTAACAGTCAGACTAATTCAGCTCAAAACAATGAAAGTAGTAAACCAAAACGTAAAAAGAGCAAATGGTTGATTATATTTGTTCCGATTTTATTAGTGTTCATGCTTTTAGGCGCTATTGGTTTTGCTTTGACTGCTCCTAAGTATGAAGATGTACCAAATTTACTTGGTAAATCTAGAGGTGAAGCAATGGCGCTAATAGATGAAAAAGGTCTGAGAAAAGGCAAAATTACAGAAGATTTCAGTAATAATTTCAAAGAAGGCGAAGTAATGAAAGTTTCGCCAAAAGTAGGAACAAGAGTTAAAGAAATGACTAAAGTTGATTTAGTGATTTCTAAAGGTATAGAAACTTTTACAGTCGAAGACTATATTGGGAAATCCAGTGAAGAAATTAAAGAAAAACTAGAGAAAAGCGGTTTTGATTCTGTAAGAATAAAAGAGGAATATGATAGTGCTACTGAAGGGTCTATAATTAATCAAAGTATTGAACCAGGCAGTAAAGTTGTGCCTAAAGATACCACGATTATTTTAACTAAATCTATTGGTGTTGAACAAGCTTTTGTAAAAGATTATACAGGTGAAAATATAGATACTGCTAAATCTGAATTAGAGGATTTAGGATTTAAAGTAGAAACTAAAGAAGTAGATTCTAAAAAGTCAAAAGACACTATCGTTAAACAGTCATATAAAAATGTACAATTACCTGTAGATTCAACAATATACTTTAATATATCTAATGGTAAAAAAGAAAAATCGGATTCAGATGAAGAAAATTCAAAAGATGAAGACAAAGATGATGAAGATAGTTTAAGTGATAAAACGTATAATCAAACAGTTTATATACCTTTTACAGGTTCTGATAGTAAAAAAGGTCAAAAAGTAGAAATATTTATTAAAGATAAATCACATAAAATAAAAGATGCTACTGAAACTTTCACTATTAAAAAAGATACAACCAAAACTTTAAATTTCGTAATACCTGAAGATGAATCAGCAGAGTATCGTGTTGTAGTAGACGGCAAAGAAATAGAAAGTAACGAGATTGATTATGATGATTTCTAAAACATTTAAATTTTAAAATGTCCAAGACATTTATAAGTAGTAAAAGTTCTGTTATTAAGGATTTTTACTACTTTTTTATTAGGGGGAATTAACGAATTTAAAAAATAATTGATTTCAGCAGTTGTTATTAGTAAAATTTAGAAAACGGTTATGAGGTGAATGAAAATGTTGCCATATGTATCAATATTTGAATATATTCATAAACAAGTTGAACATAATATAAATACACAAGAATCTATACTTGAAGTATATAAAGAGTATAAAAATATAGTGAACTCACCTCAACTAACAGATAAAGTGTTTATCGAAGTGATTAATAATTATTTCTATGATGCAAACATAAAGTATAGTAGCTTAACAGCCTTAAAAGAACAAAAGCAACAAGTTGGATTTAAAGTAAGAGCTACTAAAGATGCTTTAATTGTCATTGAAGTAACGGATGACCTGAGATTTGTAGTAGGTGATGAAATTACAGCTCTTTCAGGAGATGGAATTGAATATTGTCGAAAAAGATATCATCGTATTTTAGGTGAGGAACCTTATCATCGTGAAGATTGGCATCATATTTTAACATTGCAAAATGATGTTGATATAAATAGAAGTCATCAATCTTACCATTTCGAATTAAAAAAGTATATATTCAAAGAAGAGGCACAAATTCGAATTTATGAAAGAGATGAAATTCCAATTGTAAATATTAAAGGTAATATTTCATTTGAACAAACAATTGATGCATTATATCAATTATCAAAAATTAAAAGTTCTCGAATCATATTTGACGTAAGAAATGCGAATTTCGACAGATTAAGCATCGCTGAATTTTTAATACCATATTTTTATGAGGTTGGCTTACGCTCGCAAGTTGGAACTAATGAAGCGCAAGTTGAAACCACAATTGAAAAACATACAAATTTATTTATAAGAAAACTTGAAAAGCTGTATAAAGAGTCTGAAGAAATGAATGAACAAGCTTTTTATCAAAATATTATCGATCAAACAGAAGGAAATTGGCAATATTTTGATGATAATCAAATTGAATTCACAGGACTAAGTCGCTTTGAAGATATAACAATTATAATAGACAAAGATACAGAGATGGCTGCAGAATGGTTTGTTCAAAAAGTTCAAAATTCAAACATAGTTAACGTAATTGGTAGACCTACAAAAGGTGATTTATCATATATGGATTTGGTTGAGGAGAAGATAGACCAACGTTTTCTATTAAGCTACCCTGTTTATAATCTAAAAAGAAAAAATTATGATTCAATGGTCTATCCAAATGAGCTCATTGAATGGTCAAAAAGACACGCATTATATGATTACGATATTAAATTTGCTATTAATAATAGATGTTAATTGATTATTTCGTCAGAAAATGAAATAATATGAAAGTATATGAAATTTACAATAATTTAGGGGGCAATCATATTTATGGGTAAGAATATACCAAGAGAACGAGGTCTTGATAATACTATTACAGTATTAAAAGAAGCGTACGAATATGTACCAAATAGACTTGAAAAACATGACACAAATATTTTTGAATTAAGAGCATTAGGTGGACGTAGAACTGTCGTAATAAGTGGTAAAGAAGCTGCTGAATTATTCTATAATAATGATTTAATTGAAAGACAAGGAACACTACCTAAACGTATTGTAAATACTTTGTTTGGTAAAGGTGCTATACATACTACTGGCGGCAAAAAACATATTGATCGTAAAGCACTATTTATGTCTTTAATGACTGAAGAGAACTTAGAGTATTTAAGAGAACTAACACGTAATCATTGGTTCATGAATACTGAGCGTATGGAAAGAATGGACGAAGTGAATGTTTATAAAGAATCGATCTTAATGCTAACAAAAATTGGCTTTAGATGGGCTGGTATTATTGCTTCTCCTGAAGAAATCGAACAATGTGCAGCAGATATGGATACAATGATTGATTCATTTAAAAATATCGGCACAGTATTTAAAGGATATAGAGAAGCTAAACAAGCAAGAGATCGTGTAGAGACTTTCCTTGAAAATCAAATTATTGCTGTTCGTGAAGGTAAAATAAACCCACCACAAGGTACAGCATTATACGAATTTAGTCATTGGGAAGATTTCGAAGGTAACTTAATGGATTCTAGATTATGTTCTATTGATTTAATGAACGTTGTTCGTCCATTAGTTGCGATTAACCGTTTTGTAAGCTTTGGTGTAAAAGCTTTCCATGATTATCCTGGTGAAGCAGAACGCGTCTTTAATAATGAAGATGACTACGCTTATAAATTTATCCAAGAAGTTAGAAGATTCTATCCATTCGTACCTTATTTACCAGGTAAAGCTGCGGTAGATATTGATTTTGAAGGTTATACAATCGAAAAAGATACTTTCTTAGTATTAGATATTTACGGTACATTACACAGAGAAGGTCTATGGGAAAATCCTGAAAGATTCTATCCTAACCGCTTTAACGATTGGGACGGTAGTCCATTCGACTTAATTCCGCAAGGTGGCGGAGATTATTACACAAATCACCGTTGTGCTGGTGAATGGATGACAATAATTATAATGGAAGAAACAATGAAGTATTTCGCTCAAAATATTTCTTACGATGTTAAAAAAGATCAAGATACGTCTGTTAATTTAAATAAATTACCTGGTCGTGTTGTTGACGGAATGATTATCACAAATGTTAACGCACTAGTTAACCGTAACGTATAAAATGAAAGTGATTTTATAAATGATAATGTATATGAGGCTGAGACATTTATTTTATGTCCTAGCCTCATATTTTTTCATAAATTAAATAGAAAAATAAGGTATTATGAGAATTTTTTATTCAATTTTTGGTATGATAGGAAGTAAGAGGTGATAGCTTGGTTAACTGTTTAGTTGTAGATGATGATCGATTTATTTTGAATGATTTAAAAAGAGAAATAGAGCGTGAAAATATACATGTTATTACGAGTTTAAATGGAGAAGAAGCTTTAGATGTTGTAGAGCATCAACATATAGATATTGCTGTTGTCGATATTATGATGCCAGGTATTGATGGGTTTGAACTTTGTAAAATGCTAAAAGACAGCTTTGATGTACCAGTCATTATGTTAACTGCTCGGGATGAACTTAGTGATAAAGAAAATGCATTTTTAGCTGGTACGGACGATTACGTTACTAAACCATTTGAAATGAAAGAATTAATTTTTAGAATTAAAGCTGTTCTTAGAAGGTTTCAAATTAATACTTCTAACGAATTGAAAATAGGCAATACTACAGTTAATTCTATCGATATGGAAATAACCATTAATCAAAAATCAATGCTACTACCCAAAAAGGAATTTACACTATTAGATTATTTAATGAGAAATAAAGATAAAGTGTTACAAAGAGAACGCATTATAGAAGTTGTTTGGGGATTAGATTTCGAAGGTGATGAAAGAACGTTAGATGTTCATGTTAAACGTTTAAGAAAAAGACTTGAAAAATTAAATAGCGACGTGCTTATTAAAACTGTAAGAGGTGTTGGTTATAAGGTGGTGCTAGAAGGTGAAGTTTAAATCATTAGCTCAGCGTATCACCATTTATACGATTGTAGTAATGATAATAAGTTCTGTTCTAGGATTCGTTTTAACCAATATTTATTATCATATAGATTTGAAAAATAAAAACGACCAAAAAGTCATGCAAACTTTAAAAAAAGTACAAAAATATATTGATGATGATGAAGGTGTATCTTTGGATACATATTTAAATCACGTTAGTGATTTGCATTATCAAGCCATTCTATATGATGAAAAACAAAAAGCTACTTACTATGGTGATTCATTTAGGAAATTTAATTTAGACAAAGGTGAAGTTACGAAAGTTTTAGATGGTAAAGATTATCACGGAATAAAACAAAGACCATTTAATATTTTTATAACAGGCTTCTTTGACAATGAAACGAGGAATACAGTAGGTCTTAAAATCAATCATAATGGAGAACATTATGCCTTATTCATGAGACCAAGCGTAGGGACGATGTTAGGTGAATTTAGAGTATTCTTAGCGATATTACTTGTTTTATTAATTATAATTTCACTCATACTAGTTATGTTCTCTAGTTATTCGTTAACAACGCCAATTAGAAGATTGATGCGAACAACTAAAGCTATAGGTAAGGGTAATTTTGATGTTGATATTAAAGTAACTCGTGATGATGAAATTGGAGTACTTCAACAAAGGTTTATAAGGATGAGAGATGAATTAAAACAACTAGATACAATGCGTCAGTCTTTCGTTCAAAATGTATCCCATGAAATTAAATCACCATTACAATCAATTTTAAGCTTACTAAGAGAACTTGAACATGAAGAAAACGCAAATAAGAGAACTCAAATTATTGAAGATATTTATAGCAGAGCTTATAGATTGAGTAATTTGACGAAGCAACTGTTATTGTTATCTGAATTAGATAACAGTGAACATTTAACTTTTGATGATGATATAGAGCTAGATAAGTTATTAAAAGACATAGTGAGAAATTTAAATTATTTTATTGATGAAAAAGATATGTCAGTTATGTTTGATTTAGAAGAAATAAATATTAAAGGGAACTCTAAGTTGCTATATCAAGCATTTTATAATATTTTAAACAATGCTATTAAATATTCACCAGAATTTAGTATGATTCAAATTAAATTATTTTATGATGAAAACAAAACGTATGTTTCTATCATCGATGAAGGTTTCGGCATGTCACCAGAACAACTATCACAAATAAAAGATAGATTTTATAAAGGTGATCAATCACATAATATCCATGCAGACAGCAATGGTTTGGGATTATCTATAGTAGAATCAATTATTCAATATCATGATGCAGATATCGATATAAAAAGTGAGATTGATGAAGGAACTGAAGTCGTGGTATCGTTTAAGAAACCATAAACTTATAGTTAGCTATAATAAAAAAATAGGTAGGTGTTAAATTGAAAACAGGTCGTATAATAAAATCGATTAGCGGTGATTATTCAGTTCAAACTGAAGATGGAGTTTATATAACAAAAGCTAGAGGTTTATTTCGTAAAAAGAAAACATCACCAACAGTTGGGGATATTGTTGATTTTCAAGTAGAGAATGAAACCGGTGGCTATATTCAACATATTCATGAAAGAGAGAATATATTACTAAGACCTCCTGTGTCGAACATTAATAAAGTAATTGTAGTGATGAGCGCAGTAGAACCAGAACTGAGTCAACAGCTTTTGGACCGTTTTTTAGTCGTAGTTCATTCATATAATATTTCACCAGTCATATGTGTCACAAAAAAAGACTTGGCTACTGATAAACAAAGCGCACAGATTAAACAGTTGTTAAATGAATATAAAATGATTGGCTATGAAACAATTTTTGTCGGTAATGACGATGATTTGTCATTAACAATCAAACCGCTCATAAAAGGTATTATCGTCTTAAGTGGTCAGTCAGGTGTAGGAAAGTCATCTATGATGAATCGATTATTTGAAGACTTAAATATTGAAACAAACAAGATTTCTAAAGCATTAAATAGAGGAAAACATACTACTAGACATGTCGAACTTTTTGAAATGAAAGATGGATTTTTGGCTGATACTCCAGGGTTTAGTGCATTGGATTTTTCTCATATTGAAAAAGAAGATTTAACAAATTATTTTCCTGAATTTGAAGAAGTAAAATCAGAATGTAAATTTAGAAATTGTACACATATTAACGAACCAAAGTGCGCAGTTAAAACTTTAATCGAAGAAAGAGAATTTTATAAAACGAGATATAATCATTATGTAGCGTTATTCGAAGAAATACAAAATAGAAAGGTAAGATATTAATGGTCAAAATAGCACCGTCACTATTAGCATGTGATTTTTCAATTTTAAAAGAAGAAGTAGATAAAGTTCGTGAAAGTGGAGCAGATATATTACATTTTGACGTGATGGATGGACAATTTGTTCCTAACATTTCAATAGGGTTACCAATACTAGAATCATTAAGAAAAATAACTGATATGACGATTGATACACACTTAATGATTGAAGATCCAGAACAAATGATTGATTTATTCTGTGAAGCTGGTAGTGACATGGTTTCAGTTCATTATGAAGCAACACCGCATATCCATAGAGCTATTCAACAAATAAAGTCACATGATAAATTAGCTGGAGTCGTTATCAACCCAGGAACGCCTGTGCAGTTAATAGCTCAAATATTACAAGATGTTGATTTTGTATTAATCATGACAGTTAATCCTGGGTTTGGTGGCCAATCATTCATAGAAACAACTTTAGATAAAATAGAATGGTTAAATGAGTACAGACAAGAACACGGTTTAAACTTTGAAATAGAGGTCGATGGTGGTATCAACGAAACCACAAGTGCTCAATGCATAGATAAGGGCGCTGATATATTAGTAGCAGGATCTTATTATTTTAAACATGATGATTATAAGCAACCTGTACTTAAATTAAAGGGTGATTAACTTTGAAAGTAAAATTATTATGTAGCGTAAGAAATATTCCATCTAATCTATTTGATGATAAAAATGTAGACTGGATCGGTGTAGATAGAGGCACTTTAGAGTTGGTTAACAATCAAATCAAGCCTGTATCAGCAGTTGGGGATTTTGATTCTGTTAATGAACAAGAGTTAGAACAAATAAGGAAAGCTATAGATGTTTACCCCGTCAAGAAAGAAAAAGATGATACAGATTTAGCGTTAGCAGTAAATTTAGCGGTTGATATGGGATATACTGAAATAGAAATTTATGGCGCAACAGGTGGCAGATTAGATCACTATATGGGCGCGGTTCAAATTTTAACAAAACCAGAATTTTTAAAGCAAGATTTTAAAATTTCACTTATTGATCAACAAAATCATATAAGTGTTTTAAAACCTGGGAAACACGAAATATTTAGAGTAGAAGATATGACTTATGTATCATTTGTACCTTTAAATACAGGTATTAGAATTAAATTGGATGAATTGAAATATGAATTGCCGTTTACAACACTAGATCAAGGTTCTACGTTAACCATTAGCAATGAGTTTAAAGAGGGATTGGAACGAGGTTTCGTACAAGTTGAGTTAGGAAATGTATTAATTATTCAAAGTAAAGACATATAAAAAAAGAGAACCTTCCACACAAAGGTTCTCTTTACTATATGTGACTTATATTCATTAAACGCGTGTAACTTTACCTGATTTAAGAGCACGAGCAGAAACCCATACACGTTTAGGTTTACCGTCAACTAAAATTCTAACTTTTTGTAAGTTAGCGTTCCAACGACGTTTGTTAGCATTTAATGCGTGAGAACGATGGTTACCCGTTCTAGCTTTACGACCTGTTACGAAACATTCTTTAGCCATAAATATCCTCCTTTAATGAAATATAAATACACATTTATTTACGTTTACACACTTTAATAATATAACACGCGTATTATGCCATTTCAATATCTAATTTACAAAAATAAGAAAAAATATCAACAAATTTCGCTAAAAGTATTTTAAAGTTGAGTTTATTTGTTATAATTATATCTTGTGAAAACGTTGCTTACGTAAAAACAATAAAATGATGAATTCTTGCGATTTGAATGTTATTTTAAGTATAATTAAAAAGAACATAAATAATGAAGATAAATACGTATATATTCTAGATTATTAGGAGGGACGAAATCATGACTTTAGAAATTACAAATGAGTATGGCAGTATCGATATATCAAATGATGTTATTGCAACATTAGCAGGCGGAGCTGCTGTAGAATGTTATGGTATTGTTGGAATGGCAAGTAAGCATCAAGTAAGAGATGGAATTGCTGAGATTTTAGGGCGAGATAATTACTCTAAAGGCGTTATCGTATCTCAAAATGAAGGTGTGCTTGACGTTGATATGTATATAATTGTGAGTTATGGAACTAAAATTTCAGAAATAGCAAACAATGTTCAATCTGCTGTTAAATATACTTTGGAGCAATCATTAAAATTAAAAGTCAACGCAGTAAACATATATATCCAAGGTGTTCGTGTGATTAATGATGATGAGGAAGCATAGGGAGGCAATTAGAGTATGAAAAAGATTGACGGCAAATTGTTTGCTGATATGATCGTTCAAGGATCAGATAGTTTATCAAACAATGCAGATTTTGTAGATTCTTTAAACGTATTTCCAGTTCCAGATGGTGATACAGGTACAAACATGAATTTATCTATGTCATCGGGCGCAGGTGAAGTGAAAACCCAAAACAGCGCACATATAGGAGAAGTAGGAAAAGTTTTCTCTAAAGGTTTATTGATGGGAGCGCGAGGAAACTCAGGCGTAATATTATCCCAGTTATTTAGAGGTTTTTCTAAATCAATTGAAAATGAAAATGAAATAGATGCTATACAATTTGCTAAAGCGTTCCAAGCAGGTGTTAATACAGCGTATAAAGCTGTTATGAAACCTGTTGAGGGTACAATACTAACAGTAGCAAGAGAAGCTGGTGAGGCTGCTGTAAAATCGGCTGAGACAACAGATGATATTATTACTGTAATGGAAGCGGTTATTGAATCAGGTCAAGTAGCACTAGATAATACACCAAACCAACTACCTGTACTTAAAGAAGTAGGTGTTGTCGATAGTGGTGGACAAGGTTTGATGTTTGTTTATGAAGGATTCCTTGCTACTTTAAAAGGAGAAAAAATAGCTCCAAACAGAGAAAAAGTAGATACTGACGAATTTATAAATGATGATCATGATTTTGGCGGCATTATCGATACAGAAGATATTGTTTATGGTTACTGTACAGAAATTATGGTGCGATTCGATAAAGATAAAAAACCATTTGATGAAGAACAATTTAGACAAGATATGAGTGAATTTGGTGATTCATTATTAGTTATTTCTGATGATGAAATTGTTAAAGTCCATGTACACTCAGAAACGCCTGGTGAAGTGTTAACTTACGGTAGCCAATATGGTGAACTTATTAAAATGAAAATTGAAAACATGCGCGAACAACACAGAGAAGTGTTAAGAAAAAGTGCAGATAAAAAAATAAAACAAGAAAAACAAGAAGAAATTGACACTGCAGTGATTACAATTTCAATGGGTGACGGTATCACTAAATTATTTAAATCGCTTGGTGCAACTCATGTAATTAGCGGTGGACAAACTATGAATCCATCGACTGAAGACATTGTAAAAGTAGTAAAAGAATCTGGTTGTAAGAAAGCAATTATTCTACCAAATAATAAAAATATCATTATGGCAGCTGAACAAGTTGAACAATTAGTTGATATTCCAGTAGCTGTCGTTACATCTAAGACTGTATCACAAGGTTTATCAGCAATGTTAAACTTCAATTTAGAGCAGTCTATAGAAGAAAACAAAGCACAAATGGAAGATGCAATGCAATTCGTTAAATCTGGATCTGTTACTTATGCGGTAAGAGATACGAATATTGATGGTATCACAATCAAAAAAGGCGAATTCATGGGAATTAATGAAGGTAAAATTAAAGTAAGTGATTCTGATCATGTAGCCGTTAGTCAAAAGTTAATTGATGATATGCTAGATGAAGATAGTGAGATTTTAACAATCATTAAAGGTGAAGATGCAACTGACGAAGAAGTGAGTAAACTAGAAAGTTATGTTGAAGAACACTATGAAGATGTTGAAATTGAAGTACATCAAGGTGATCAACCTATTTATTCATTCTTATTCTCAGTTGAATAATTAAAAGCAATGAAGAACAACAATGTTAATAATTTGACGTTGTTGTTTTTTCTGTTTTAAAACGCTTACAAAATTTAGTAAAGTTGTTATAATGGTATGGTGAAATCAAAAGAGAAATGAGTGATAATTGATGAAATATACAAGTGTCTTTGACATTATAGGTCCTGTTATGGTTGGACCATCATCATCTCATACTGCTGGGGCAGTTAGAATCGGCTTAATAGCTAGAGGGCTTTTTAATGGGAAGCCGAAGCATGTAGATATATATTTATATGGTTCTTTTATGGAAACTTATAAAGGACATGGAACAGATGTCGCACTTGTGGGTGGTCTTTTAGGATACGATACAGACGATGATAGAATTAAAACAAGTCTAAAAGATGCAGAACAACAAGGTATTGAGGTTAATTTTATAGAGATGTTCGAAGAAAGATCACATCCTAACACTGCGATTATTAGTATGCGTAATGAAGAATTAGAAATTTCAGTAGAAGGTATTTCTATAGGTGGCGGTAAAGTTGAAATTGTTGCCATCAATGGATTTAAGATAGCAATCAGTGGTAATTATCCAGCGTTACTTGTCTTTCATAAAGATACTTTTGGGACAATTGGGAAAGTTACAAATGTCTTTGGTGAATATCGAATTAATGTTGGTAGTATGCAAGTAGCTCGTAAAGAAAAAGGTGAACTCGCTTTAATGACTTGTGAATTGGACGATGATATACCACAAGAAGTATTAAACAAAATACAAGAAATTGACGGCGTACAAACTGTGTCATTAATGGGGTAAGTTAAAAAGGAGGGTTATAATGTTTCAAAGTGTAAAAGAACTTATAGAAATATGTGAAAAAGAAAATAAAAAAATATACGAAGTTATGATCGAACAAGAAATAAGCGTAACAAAGCTCTCCAAAGAAGAAGTGTATAAAAATATGGAACGCAACCTTGATACAATGGAGAAAGCTATAGAGCGTGGTATTAATGGTGTAACTTCCACTACAGGATTAACTGGTATGGATGCTGTATTATTACAAGATTATTTAGAAAGCGGTAAATCACTTTCTGGAGACTTAATGATAGATGCTGTAAGTAAAGCAGTCGCGACTAATGAAGTAAATGCAGCGATGGGTAAAATATGTGCAACGCCAACAGCAGGGTCTGCTGGTGTAGCGCCCGGCGTATTGTTTGCATTAAAAAAACGCCTGAATCCATCAAGAGAAGATATGATTCATTTTCTATTCACAACAGGAGCATTTGGTTTTGTTGTTGCTAATAATGCTTCAATTTCTGGTGCTGCAGGCGGTTGTCAAGCTGAAGTTGGATCTGCAGCAGCAATGAGTGCAGCAGCTACAGTTGAAATGGCTGGAGGTACACCACAACAGTCTGCTGAAGCATTTGCGATCAGCCTGAAAAACATGCTTGGATTAGTATGTGATCCAGTAGCCGGTCTTGTAGAAGTACCATGTGTTAAACGTAATGCTGCTGGTGCTTCAAATGCTATTATTTCAGCTGATATGGCATTAGCAGGTGTAACGTCACGAATACCTACAGATGAAGTAATCGAAGCTATGTACAAAATAGGGCAAACAATGCCTTCAGCGCTTCGAGAAACAGGTAGAGGTGGCTTAGCAGGTACACCAACAGGTGAAAGATTGAAACAAGAAATCTTCGGAAATTCATAAACAATAAAAGTGCTATGTGAAAGGATTACAATCCTAATTTCATAGTAAAGCTCCTAATCCGTTGTTTTTAGATAACGGCTTAGGAGCTTTTATTTATATCTTCGGTATTGAAAGTATATGTTTATGTAGGTGCTTTTTATGTACATATTATTTCAGGGAAACTACTATTATCTTGTCTCATGACTTTCTTAACAATTGGTTTAATAAATATAAATGTTCTATAATAGTAGTATTAATTAATTTAGGTGATAAAAATGAAAAAGCAACATCTGATATATACTAATCACAAACTACAAGAATTAAAAGGTGTTGGCCCGAAAAGTCTTCAATTATTGAATGAGTTAAATATTCATACATTAGAAGATTTAGTTTTATATTTACCGACACGTTATGAAGATGAATCTGTTATTAATTTAAATGAAGCATCAGATGGTGATGTCGTGACGGTTACAGGAGAAGTTTATTCATCTCCAACAGTAGCTTTTTTTGGTAGAAATCGTTCGAAACTCACATGTCATATGATGATAAATAATATTGCAGTAAAAGTGACTTTCTTTAATCAACCATATTTGAAAAAACGTCTAGTAATGGGCGAAACTGTAACTGTAAAAGGAAAATGGGAGCATAAAAAGCAGATTATTACTGGACAGAAAGTAATGGCCGAAAGACAAGAAGGTGGCAATACATTAACGCCAATATATCGTTTGAAAGAAGGACTAAAGCAAAAGCAACTTAATAAATATATTGAACAAGCATTAAGTTTAGTAGATATTGACGAATGGTTATCAGAAGATTTAATTAGTAAATATAAATTGATGTCTTTAAAAGATGTTATTCCAATTTTACATAGACCAATAGAGTTTGATTATTTAAAAATGGCGCGTCGAACTTTTGCTTTTAATGAGCTATTTTTATTCCAACTTAAAATGAAGTGGTTAAGTAAGCTTGAAAAAGAAGCAAACAAAATTGAAGGTTTAAATTATAATGTTCAAGATGTTAAAGAATTTATAGATACGTTGCCATTTGAATTAACAGATGCTCAAAAGAGTAGCGTGAACGAGATTTTCAGAGATTTAAAAGCACCTATAAAGATGCACAGACTTTTACAAGGTGATGTTGGTTCAGGAAAAACAGTTGTGGCTGCTATTGCAATTTATGCAATGTTTAATGCGAATAAGCAAAGTGCATTAATGGTCCCTACAGAAATTTTGGCAGAACAACATGCTATTAGTTTAGACGAGTTATTTGGAGGTCGTTTGAACGTGGCTTTATTAACCAGTTCGGTAAAAGGTAAAAAAAGAAAGCTTTTACTTGAACAATTAAGAGCTGGACAAGTAGATATATTAGTAGGTACACATGCTCTTATACAAGATGATGTTGAATTTAATGATATTGGTTTAGTTATTATTGATGAACAACATAGATTTGGTGTGAATCAACGTAAAAAGTTGAGAGAAAAAGGTGCAGATACAAATGTATTATTTATGACTGCGACACCCATCCCAAGAACGTTATCTATATCGGCTTTTGGAGAAATGGATGTCTCCTCTATTAAACAAATGCCCAAAGGTCGTAAGGAAATCATCACTTCGTGGGCAAAACACGATGAAATCGATAGTGTGTTAAATCAGCTTAATAGTGAGATAGTTAAAGGTAGACAAGCTTATGTAATATGTCCACTCATTGAAGAGAGCGAAGCATTAGATGTCCAAAATGTTACCGCTATATATGAACAACTACAATTGAAGTTTGGATCTGAAAAAGTTGGTTTACTCCACGGTAAAATGACATCGGATGAAAAAGACCATATTATGAATCGATTTAGCAATAATGAAATTGCTATTTTAGTTTCTACAACTGTGGTTGAAGTAGGTGTTAACGTTCCAAATGCTACGTTTATGATAATATATGATGCTGATAGATTTGGATTATCGACACTACATCAATTAAGAGGAAGAGTAGGAAGAAGTAATCATCAAAGTTACTGTACACTTGTTGCTTCACCAAAAACTGAAAGTGGTGTTGAACGAATGCATATTATGACAGAATCTACAGATGGTTTCTATTTATCTGAAAGGGATTTAGAAATGCGTGGCCCTGGTGATTTCTTTGGTGTTAAACAAAGTGGTTTACCAGACTTTAGAGTAGCAAATATAGTGGAAGACTATAGAATGCTTGAAGTAGCGAGAGATGAAGCAAGTGAATTGGTTCAATCGGGTGAGTTTTTCAAACCTAAATATGATAAATTGAGACTGTTAGTACAAGAAACAATGGAAGAGCAAAATTTCGATTGACAAGAGAAAGCCGATTGTATAAATTTAAATTACCATTATTTGAGAGTAGGTAAGTATTATGAGATGGGTATTAAGAACAATTGGTGTTTTACTCATTTTAGTATCGATCACGATATTCTTTTGGAATGACGTTAGAACATACTTTACAGAACGCGTAAATGATAAAGTGATTACTTCATACGAAAATCAAGATAATAAAGTAAAAGTAAATCCTGTTGAATCTTGGATTACGAAGACGGAAATGAATGAGCTTGAAATAAATGATAATATGGTTGGTTATTTAAAAATACCGACAGCCGATATTAATGAGCCGATTTTTAAAGGTCCTGCAACAGAACAAAATTTAAAAAATGGTTTATCGTTAGTAGATGAAGGTGAAAAACTTACAGAACAAAATGTTGCAATAGCTGGTCATAGAGTCGAAGGTGCTGGTATTCGCTTTAACTATTTGGATAGAGCGAAAATTGGAGATAAAGTAGAATTGATTACTAAAGAAGGTAAAAAAACATTTAAAATTGATAATATTAAAAATGTTAAGCCAACACAAGTAGAAGTGTTAAATGAGCATAAAGATAAGCCAAACCAACTCACTTTAATTACATGTGATTCTTATAATCCTGATACTTTATTGTTTGAAGAACGTATGATTTACACAGCAATTGAAGAAAAAAGCGCATAATTAAGACCAAGCGAGTGAAAAAAATAAATTTCACTCGTTTTTTATTGTATAATTTGTTGAGAATATTGTCGTGCCCGTGTTAGTATAAATAAGGTAGGTCATGATAGCAGGTGCTAATTATAGCTATAAGTACATAATAGAATGGATTTGGATGAGATGAAATTAACAAAAGCAAATCGTCAGAAAGAACTTACAAATCGATTAAAAGAAGAACCGTTTGTTACTGACGAAACGTTAAGTGAATATTTTAATGTAAGCATCCAAACTATTAGATTAGATAGAATGGAGCTTGGCATTCCTGAATTAAGGCGTCGTATTAAAGACGTTGCAACAAAACAACATGATGAAATTAAATCATTACCGATAGAAGATGTAATTGGTGAAATTATAGACATAGAATTAGATAAATCCGCAATTTCACTTTTAGATATTAAAGATGAACATGTTTTTACAAGAAATAAAATTGCGAGAGGGCACTATATATTCGCCCAAGCAAATTCTCTATGTGTTGCACTTATTAATGATGAATTAGCTTTAACGACTAAAGGTTCTGTACAATTTATAAAGTCAGTTAAGTTGAATGAGCGAGTAATTGCTAAAGCTACGGTGATTAATAAATCTAAACATATTGCTAAAGTTGATGTAACAAGTACAGTGCATGGAGAGACAGTATTTAAAGGACAATTTGAAATGTATTATGCAAGCGAGGGTGAAAAAAATGGTTAAAATTGCGGTAGATATGATGGGTGGAGATGAAGCTCCAGATATCGTAATAGAAGCGGTAAAAAATGCCGTAAATGATTTTCCAGATTTAGAAATATTACTTTTTGGTGATGAAAAGAAATATAATTTTGAACATGAACGCATCACTTTTACACATACTGATGAGAAGATAACAATGGATGATGAACCTGTAAGAGCTATAAAAAGAAAGAAAAACGCATCTATGGTATTAATGGCTCAGGCTGTGAAAGAAGGTAAGGCAGAAGGTTGTGTATCTGCGGGGAATACAGGAGCGTTGATGAGTAGTGGCTTATTTATTGTTGGAAGAATTAAAGGCATAGAAAGACCAGCGCTTGTCGCAACATTCCCTACGGTTACGGGTAAAGGTTTTGTGTTTTTAGATATTGGTGCGAATTCTGATGCTAAACCTGAACATTTAGTGCAATATGCAAAAATGGGCGAAATTTATGCTAAACAAGTTAGAAGCATTGATAACCCATCATTAGCTTTGCTGAACATTGGTACTGAAGAATCAAAAGGTAATCAACAAACTAAAAAGACATACCAATTATTAAAACAAGAAAGTTTTGATAATTTTATTGGAAACGTAGAGTCAAAATCTTTATTATTAGATGCATGTGATGTTGTTGTTGCAGATGGTTATAGTGGTAATATGGTCTTAAAAACAATCGAAGGTACTGCTAGTGCTATTTTTAAAATGATGAAAGAAGCAATGTTTTCATCAACTAAAAATAAACTCGCTGCATTGACATTAAAAAAAGACATCAATAAAATTCGTGATAAAATGGATTATGCAGAATATGGCGGTTCTGTGTTACTAGGATTAAATGGCGTTGTAGTAAAAGCGCATGGTTCTTCTAATGAGCGTGCATTTTATAACGCGATAAGACAAGCAAAACTCGCTGCAGATACAAAAATCGTAGATAAAATGAGAAAGGCAGTAGGTGATGTAATTGAGTAAAATAGCAATCATGTTTCCTGGTCAAGGATCACAAAAAGTAGGTATGGCAGAAGATTTATACCAAACAGATATCAACGCTACTTCTATCCTAGATAGAGCTAATGAATCATTATCATTCGATTTATTAGATGTTATGTTTAAAGATTCAGAAGGTATATTAGGTTTAACTGAATATACGCAACCAGCTTTATTAACACATAGTACTGCACTGATGAATACTTTAAAAGATATAAACTATGATTATGCACTAGGACATAGTTTAGGTGAATATTCAGCATTAGTATCAGAAGGTGTATTAAAATTCGAAGATGCAGTTCAAATTGTACATAAACGTGGACTATTAATGTCTGAAGCGTTTCCTCAAGGCGTAGGTTCAATGGCTGCAGTATTAGGATTAAATATTGATGAAGTTAGAGAAATTTGTGGAAAATTATCAACAGAAGATGAAATAATAGAACCAGCGAACATAAATTGTCCTGGTCAGATTGTAGTTTCTGGTCACACAACTTTAATTGAAAAATTAGTATCAGAAGGTAAATCATTAGGTGCTAAACGTGTTATGCCATTAAAAGTATCTGGTCCTTTCCATTCTTCTATGATGAAAACTATTGCTGCAGATTTCAAAGCATACATAGATCAATTTGAATGGCACGACGCAGAACACCCAATTGTACAAAACGTTCATGCTAAACCAGAAACAGATCACAACGTTATTAAAGAAAATATGGTAAAACAATTGTTCTCACCAGTTGAATATAGTCAATCCATTGAATATTTAATTGCAGATGGTGTTGATCACTTTATAGAAATAGGTCCAAACAAAGTTTTATCAGGACTTGTTAAAAAAATAAGCAGAGATGTTAAAATAACTTCAATTCAAACAATTGATGATGTTAAAGGATGGAATGAATAATGACAAAAACTGCACTTGTAACAGGCGCTTCTCGAGGCATAGGTAAAAAAATAGCATTACAACTAGGTGAAGAAGGTTATAACGTTGTAGTCAATTATGCTGGGAATAAAGAAAAAGCAGAAAAAGTTGTCTCTGAAATAAAAACTTTCGGCGTAGACGCATTCGCAATACAAGCTAACGTAAGCGAACAAGACGAAGTAAAAGCAATGATTAAAGAAACATTAAATCAATTTGGAACCATCGACGTACTTGTAAATAATGCTGGTATCACACGTGATAACTTACTTATGAGAATGAAACAAAACGAGTGGGATGATGTAATCAATACAAACTTAAAAGGTGTATTTAACTGTGTACAAGCAGTTACAAGACCGATGTTAAAACAAAAATCAGGACGTATTATTAACTTGTCTAGTGTAGTAGGTTCAGTAGGTAACCCAGGACAAATTAACTACGTTGCAACAAAATCAGGTGTAGAAGGTATGACGAAAACATTCGCTCGTGAATTAGCATCTCGAGGCATTACATGTAATGCTGTTGCACCAGGATTTATTGTTTCTGATATGACTGATCAATTATCAGACGAGTTAAAAGAACAAATGAAATCACAGATACCTTTAGATCGTTTTGGTGAAGATAGTGATATTGCGCACACAGTAGCATTTTTAGCGAGTGAAAAAGCAAATTACATTACCGGCCAAACAATTCATGTTAACGGTGGCATGTACATGCAATAATTTGGTATTATTCATGTTAGTGTGAAATATAAAAGTTTTAAATTATTTAAAGGAGGTGAATGGAATGGCAAGTTTCGATAAAGTAAAAGACATTATTGTAGATCGTCTAGGAGTAGACGCTGAAAAAGTAACACCTGAAGCTTCATTTAAAGATGATTTAGGTGCTGATTCTCTAGATATTGCTGAATTAGTAATGGAATTAGAAGATGAATTTGATATGGAAATCCCTGATGAGGAAGCAGAAAAAATCAACACAGTTGGTGACGCTGTTAAATATATTGAATCATTAGAGAAATAATCCACTTTACAAAATCCCGTAGGTATATGCCTAACGGGATTTTTTATATGCTGATATAGTTAGTTTTAAATCACTCATACACAAATGATGAACTATTCACATATCTATTATTATGTTAAAATGTTGTAATTATTCCATATGGAATAATTACTATACATAAATCATAAGGGGGATATATGAAAGGTAACAGAAAATTTTTATTAACGATGGCACTTACGAGTTTGGCAGTTTTGAATTTGAATGCTCAAGTTGATGCAAAGGAAGGTACCTCAAAAGATAAATCACCTAAGATACAGAATATTGAAGTTGATCATAGAAATTATGATAAAAAAGCAAGTAAAGTTAAGGAAGAAGCAACTAAGTCTTCATCAGCTGCAATGGATTATATAAATTCATTAGAAGGTAAAGGGTGGGACTTCGATGGCTATTATGGTTGGCAATGTTTCGATTTAGTTAATTATTATTGGAATTATTTATATGGTCATGGTTTACATGGTGACTACGCTAAAGATATACCTACTGAAAATGACTTTACAGGTGAGGCAACTGTTTATAAAAACACGCCATCTTTTGTGGCTAAACCAGGTGACATTGTTGTATTTAATGAAGATTTTGGCTCAGGAGCGGGCCATACAGCTATTGTTACAAATGGTAATGCTGATGGTAATTTAAATCAATTCCAAAGCTTAGATCAAAACTGGTATGGTGGCGGTGAAGATAAGACAGAAGTAGCTCAACGTATTACTCATAATTATGAAACAGAAATGTGGTTTATTAGACCCAATTAATATGTTAAAGGTATAAATGTTAAGCTTTTCTTAAAATACTCTTAATCTGTTATTTATTAATTTTTAGATTAGGAGTATTTTTATGTATTTTTGCTCAATAGTTTACGATTGTGGTCTAGATAAATAAGTTTATGATAATATTCTTTTTTTTTTATGATATTTAACGTAAAATAGATAGGAAACATAATGTTAGGAGGAAACAAATGTCTAAGAACAAATCTCAAATCATAATGCAATTCAAAGTTAAATTTGATCAGTTTATGTCTAATCTAGATATTGAATTTGAAAATTATGATATTTATATTCAAGCTTTTTCGCATTCTAGTTTTATTAATGATTTTAAACTGGATAAATTAAGTCATAATGAACGTTTAGAATTTTTAGGAGATGCGGTGTTAGAATTGACGGTGTCACAGTTTTTGTATAAGAAATTTCCATTATTGCCTGAAGGTAAGTTAACTAAACTGCGCGCATCAATTGTATGTGAACCATCACTTGTAACATTTGCAATGAGTTTGAACATGAACGAATTATTACTTCTTGGTAAAGGCGAAGAGAAGACCGGCGGACGTGAACGCCCGTCTTTAATTGCTGATGCTTTTGAATCGTTTGTAGGTGCATTGTATTTGGACAAGGGGATTGAAAGTGTAGAAACCTTTTTAAATAAGGTGGTTTACCCTCATGTTATAGATGATAATTATACCGCTAATAGAGATTATAAGACTGAGCTTCAAGAGTTCATGCATAGACGTAATAAAGGTGTCATTACTTATCATCTACTCGATGAAAGTGGACCAGCTCATCACAAGTTATTTACCTCAGAGGTGTTATTAAATGGGGAAGCTTTAGAAATTGGTGAAGGTCGAACGAAGAAAGAATCTGAACAAAATGCAGCTAAAAAAGCGCTGAATAATAGTCGTTAAGGAGTAATTTATGGTTTATTTAAAGTCGATAGATGCATACGGATTTAAATCATTTGCAGAAAATACACATGTTGAATTTGATAATGGTGTAACTGCAATAGTCGGCCCAAATGGTAGTGGTAAAAGTAATATAACGGACGCTATAAAATGGGTGCTTGGTGAACAATCTGCCAAGAGTCTTCGAGGATCGAAGATGGAAGATATTATTTTTAATGGATCTAAAGAACGAAAAAAATGTCAATATGCTGAAGTGAAATTAACTTTAGACAATCATTCTAGAAAACTTAATATAGATGAAGACACAATTACAGTTGAAAGAAGATTATATCGTAATGGTGACAGTGAGTATTATCTTAATAATGAAAGAACTCGATTGAAATCTATATTAGATTTATTTTTAGATTCTGGTTTAGGTAAAGAAGCTTTTAGCATTATATCTCAAGGGAAAGTTGATGAAGTATTAAATGCTAAACCTAGCGATAGACGTTATTTAATTGAAGAAGCTGCTGGTGTACTTAAATATAAAAAACGTAAAAAAGAAGCGACTACTAAACTTGAAGAAACAGAGCAAAATTTAAACCGAGTTGAAGATATAGTATTCGATTTAGAAGCACGTGTAGAACCTTTAAGGGAAGAAGCAGCAATCGCTGAAGAATATCTTTCTTTGAAAGAAGAAATGAAAAAGAGTGATATTACAGTTACTGTTTATGATATTCAAAGCTTAAATAAAGATTTTAAACAATTAGAAACTGATATAGAGCATTTCCAAGCACAAAAAAATCAAAAGACTTCTGAATTAGATGGATTAACATTTAAGTTGAATGATAAGAAAAAGAATCGTGATCAAATTTCATTTAAAATACAAGAATCTAATAAATCTTTAGTAGAAGCGACAGAATCATTAGAGCGTTACACAGGTCAATTAGAAGTTTTAAAAGAAAGACAAAAAAATAGTGATGCTACAAATGAAAGATTAGAAGAAGATAAAAACCTTACGGAATCTCGTATTGATAAAATAACTAATCAAATTAAAGAAATCGATGTTGAACTATCTTCATTTAAGGAAAAACAACAAGTAATGCTTCAAGAGATTAATCAACTTGAAAGCCAACTTTCTAATAATGAAGGTTCTTTCGAGGAACGTATTGAAGAACTGAAAGATCAATATTATCAATTAATGACAGAACAATCTGATATAAATAATGATATTAGATTTTTAGAAGATAAATTAGCAACTCATCAAGAAAAACAATCAAGGTTAGATGGTCGTCAAAAAGAAGTATATGATCATTTACAAAATGTCTGGAAAGAGAAAGAAACAGTAAGTAAACAATTAGAACAAATTGAAACGGATTTGAAAGAAACAACGGAAAAATATAAATCTGATTACGCGATTTTAAAAGAGAAAGAAACAGAGTATAAAGAGTCTGAATCTAAACTTTATCAAGCATATAGATACACTGAACAAATGAAAACACGTATTAATACACTTAAAAGTATGCAAGAAGATTATTCTGGTTTTTATTCTGGTGTAAAGCATGTACTAAAGGAAAAATCTTTAAAAGGCATAGAAGGGGCAGTAGCTGAAATTATTGATACGCCTACGCAGTTAACTACAGCAGTTGAAATTGCGCTTGGAGCTTCATTACAGCATATTATTGTTCGAGAAGAGAAAGATGCAAGATTAGCGATTAAATATTTAAAAGATAAAAAGTTAGGTAGAGCAACATTTTTACCAATGAATGTCATCAAAAAGAGATTTATACCAGATAATGTAGTAAATCAAATTAAAAACAGTCCTGGATTTGTTACAGTAGCATCAGAAGGTGTCCAGTTTGATGAACAGTATCGCAATATAGTAGAGCATTTATTAGGTAGTACGATTATTGCGGAAAGTTTAGAAACTGCTAATGAGCTAGCTAGAACAATTCAATTTAAACATAGAATTGTAACACTAGATGGAGATATTATTACTCCTGGAGGTGCGATGACTGGTGGAGGTAAAGAGAAAAAAGCGAGTCTCTTATCTCAAAAAGATGAACTTAAGACAACTGAAGATAAATACCATAACTTTATGAAACAGACAACACAAGTAGAATCAAAAGTTAAAAATTTAAAAGAAGAAATTCAACAATTAGAAAAAACTCTTTCAGAAACACAAGAAAAAGGCACGGAGCTTAGAGCAAGTGAACACGAAGTGACATTGCAGTTAGATTCTATTTTAGCAAAAGAAAAACGTTTAATAGATGAAAATGAAACGTTCGAGTTTGAAAAGAACGATGGTTATAATTTCATAAAAGGGCAAGAAACTTTAAAAGAAAAACAATCATTACTTGTTGAAATTCAAGGACGCCTTAAGTCAATAGATGAAGAAATCAATCAATTAAACGCATCGTTATCTAATAACAAAGATAGTGAAAAAACGATACAAAATTTATTAAATGAAAAACGATCAAACCTCGCAGTGGAAAAAGAGAGAAATCGTCTGAAAGTACAAGATAAAAAACGGTTAACTGAGGATTTAAATGAAAATGAAAATACATTAACAAAAATTTTAGATCAAATTGAATTAGTTAACTCGGATGAATACAGTGGTACTAGTCAGTTTGATGAAGTTGAAAAACAAATAGAACAAAGTACTAATACAAAACTTGAAATAGAAACAAAAATGTCAGAACAACAAGATATGTATAGAGCTATTCAAGAAGAAATTCAAAAACTTGAGGAAGACATAGAAACATTAAGACAAAGTATTTCTGGAATAGAAACAGGTCTACAAGATATGGTAAGTAAACATTCGAAAATAGATATAATGATTGAACACCAGTTGACGCACTTAAGTGAGACGTATCAACTTACATTTGAAAAAGCTGAGTCGATGTATGAAATGCCCGAAGATATTTCAGAAGCACGTAAAACAGTCAAACTCACTAAAATGTCTATCGAAGAATTAGGCCATGTTAATTTGAATGCTATCGAGCAATTTAAAGAGGTTAATGATAGATATACTTTCTTAAGTGATCAAAGAACAGATTTACTAGAAGCTAAAGAAACACTAGAACAAGTAATATTAGAAATGGATAGTGAAGTATCTACACGATTTAAAGAAACATTTGATGAAGTGAATCAACATTTTGGTAACGTATTTAAAACTTTATTTAATGGTGGTAGAGCTGAACTTCAATTGACTGATAAAGATATACTTGATTCAGGCGTGGAAATTGTTGTACAACCACCAGGCAAAAATAGACAGTACTTATCTTTATTAAGCGGTGGAGAACGTGCACTATCAGCAATTAGCTTGTTATTTGCTATTTTGAAAGTACGAACAGCGCCATTTGTTATACTAGATGAAGTTGAAGCAGCGCTTGATGAACATAATGTTATTAGATATGCTGAGTACTTGAATAAACTAAAAGCAGATACACAATTTATTGTTATTACACATAGAAAAGGTACAATGTCATACGCAGATAGTTTATATGGTGTGACGATGCAAGAGGCAGGTATATCTAAACTTGTGAGTGTTAACTTAAAATCAATTAAAGATGAAGAATTGGAGGCATTGCAGTCATGAGTTTTTTTAAACGATTAAAAAATAAATTTGCACCAAGCGATGAAGTAAAAAAAGATGAAATTGAAACTAAAGAGGAACAACCTATAGAAGATTTACCTCCCGAATCAAATGAAAAACAAAATCCTGAAGCGGTAGAACTTAATGATGGTTTAATGTCTTTAGATGAATTTGAAGAGTGGGAATCAGAACAACTAGGTGCTAAATTTAAGCAAGGTCTAGAAAAATCTAGAGAGAATTTCCAAAACAAATTAAATGACTTGTTAGCTGTTTACAGAAAAGTCGACGAAGATTTCTTTGAAGCGTTAGAAGAAATGTTAATTCAAGCAGACGTAGGATTTAATACAGTAATGGAACTTGTTGATGAGCTACGTATGGAAGCTAAACGTCAAAACATTACTGAAACAGAAGAGCTTAGAGAAGTAATTGTAGAAAAAATCGTAGACATATATGTTCAAGGTGATCAAGAGATTGACCGCATGGACATTGAGGATGACAGATTAAACGTTATATTGATGGTCGGTGTTAATGGAGTTGGAAAAACGACTACAATCGGTAAATTAGCGCATAGATATAAACAAGAAGGTAAAAAAGTAATATTAGCGGCTGGTGACACTTTCCGTGCAGGTGCAATTGAACAATTACAAGTATGGGGAGAAAGAGTTGGCGTTGAAGTCATCAGTCAAAAAGAAGGCTCAGATCCAGCTGCGGTAATGTATGATGCAGTTAACGCTGCTAAAAGTCGTGGAGCGGATGTTTTAATTTGTGATACAGCTGGAAGATTACAAAACAAAGCGAACTTGATGAATGAATTACAGAAAGTAAGAAAAGTTATAGATCGTAATATTCCTGGTGCACCACACGAAGTATTGTTAGCTTTAGATGCAACGACAGGTCAGAATGCTTTATCTCAAGCCAAATCATTTAAAGAAGTAACTCAAGTAACAGGTATTGTGTTAACTAAGCTTGACGGTACAGCAAAAGGTGGTATTGTATTAGCCATACGTAATGAACTACAAATTCCAGTTAAATTTGTAGGATTAGGTGAAAAAATGGATGATTTACAACCATTTGATGCTGAAAGTTACGTATATGGGTTATTTGCTGATATGATTGAATCAAATGAAAGTGTTGAAAATACAACTGAAGAAGTGGATGAAGATGAAAGAAAATAATGATTTAATCAAAACAATGCGCATGAATTATCTGTTTGATTTTTATCAAGGATTATTAACTGAAAAGCAACGCAACTATTTAGAACTATATTATTTGGAAGATTATGCTTTAAGTGAAATTGCAGAGACTTATCAAGTGAGTCGACAAGCTGTATATGATAATATAAAACGGACAGATGAGTTGTTAGAAGAATATGAAACGAAATTGCAACTCTTTAAAAAATTTAAAGAAAGACAGTCTATAATACAAGAATTAAAAAGATTGTCATCAGATAATCAAGAAATTAAGCAAGCTATAAAACGCTTAGAGATTCTTGAATAGGAGGAGAAATTATGGCATTTGAAGGTTTATCCGAGAGACTTCAAGCCACGATGCAACGCATCAAAGGTAAAGGTAAGGTAACTGAACAAGATATTAAAGCAATGATGCGTGAAGTACGTTTAGCATTATTAGAAGCAGACGTTAACTTTAAAGTCGTAAAGAAATTTGTTAACACTGTTTCAGAACGTGCCCTTGGCGCAGATGTTATGCAATCTTTAACACCTGGACAACAAGTTATTAAAATTGTTCAAGATGAATTAACAGCTTTAATGGGTGGAGAAAATAGCAAAATTAATATGAGTACTAAGCCACCAACAGTGGTGATGATGGTTGGTTTACAAGGTGCAGGTAAAACGACAACTGCTGGTAAATTAGCTATGCTAATGAGAAAAAATTATAATAAAAAGCCTTTATTAGTAGCATGTGATATTTATAGACCGGCTGCTATTCAACAATTACAAACAGTTGGTAAACAAATAGATGTCCCTGTCTATACTGAAGGAGATCAAGTAAGTCCTAAAGAAATTACGGAAAATGCATTAAAATATGCTAAAGAAGAACACTTGGATTTTGTTATTATTGATACAGCTGGACGACTTCATATTGATGAAGCATTAATGAATGAGTTGGTTGATGTGAAAGAAGTTTCTACACCTGATGAAATCATGTTAGTTGTAGATGCAATGACTGGTCAAGATGCTGTAAATGTAGCAGAATCATTTGATGAAACTTTAGATATTTCAGGTGTTACATTAACGAAATTAGACGGAGACACACGTGGTGGTGCTGCGCTATCTATTCGTTCTGTAACTGAAAAACCTATTAAATTTATCGGTATGAGTGAAAAATTAGATGGACTTGAATTATTCCATCCAGAACGTATGGCATCTAGAATCTTAGGTATGGGTGATGTATTAAGTTTAATCGAAAAAGCTCAACAAGGTGTAGATGAAACAAAAGCTAAAGAATTAGAAAAGAAAATGCGAACTTCTGCGTTTACATTCGATGATTTCTTAGATCAGCTAGAGCAAGTTAAAGACTTAGGTCCATTAGATGATTTAATGAACATGATACCTGGAGCTAATAAAATGAAGGGTATGAAAAATGCAAACATGGATCCTAAACAAATAGATAATGTTCAAGCTATTATTAGATCTATGACATTAGAAGAAAGAAGTAATCCAGAAATACTGAACGTTTCTAGAAAACGTCGTATCGCTAAAGGTTCTGGTCGTTCATTACAAGAAGTGAATAGATTGATTAAACAATTTGGCGAAATGAAAAAAATGATGAAACAATTTACTGGTAGCAATAAAAAAGGTAAAAAAGGCAAAAAAGGTAGCAATCCATTCCAAGGAATGAATTTACCATTTTAATTTAAAATAAGTTACTAACAAGTACTTGTCGCGATTTTGTAAAGTGATAACGCCCAGGGGAATAGTATGCGCGAGAGACTAAAGGCTCGGGCCATACCCCAGGCAAGCATTCACTTTCAAAATCGAGTATAAATAAATTCTCCTAATCCGTTAATTAAATATATAAGGGATTAGGAGAATTATTTTGAGTATGGTTAGATAGAAATCCATCTTTTTATAAACAAATTTTAGACAAATTTAAATTGGTAAAGAGAAAACACTTTACAAACTTTTTATATCCTGTTATAGTATTTACTTGTAGATAAGAAATTATAAATGAGTAAGGAGTTTTTAAACATGGCAGTTAAAATTCGTTTAACACGCAAGGGTTCAAAAAGAAACCCATTTTATCGTATAGTAGTAGCAGATGCACGTTCTCCACGTGATGGTCGTATTATCGAACCAATCGGTACTTATGATCCAGTTGCTAAATCAGGTTCAATTGTTAAAATTGATGAAGAATTAGCTTTAAAATGGTTAAAAGATGGAGCAAAACCAACTGATACAGTTCGTGATATCTTATCAACACACGGTATCATGGAAAAATACCATAATTCTAAACTTTCTAAGTAAAGATATATTATAATGGAAAAATTAATACAAACAATTATAGTACCGCTCGTAGATTATCCGGAGAACATCAATATATCTAAAGATGAACAAGATTCTAGCATTACGTTCAATATAGACGTTCATGAAGAGGACATTGGCAGAATTATTGGTAAGAAGGGCAGAATGATTAAAGCAATTCGTACAATTGTGTCTGGTTCAATGAACGAGTATGGAAAGAAAGTGTTTGTAGAGGTTAATTAAGAGTGCCTACTTTGGTGCTCTTTTTTATTGTTGATGAAACAACAGTTAGGAGGCAATGCTAGATGAACGTTGAAATTGGGAAAATCGTAAATACGCATGGAATCAAAGGTGAAGTCAAAGTAATGTCTGAATCAGATTTTACTGATGAAAGATTTCAACCTGGTCAACATGTAACAGTTAAACATAGTAAAGAGGAACAAACTTTTGTAATCGCATCTCACAGAATGCATAAAAATTTTCATTTATTAACGTTTGAAGGTGTTCAAAACATAAACGAAATTGAGCACTTAAAAGGTTCTAAAATTTTTCAAGAGCAAGAAAATGATGCAATTGAATTAGATGAAAATGAATATTATTATTCAGATATAATCGGTTGTACAGTATTCGTCGAAAAAGATGCAATTGGAGAAGTAGCAGAAATTTTTGAAACTGGTGCAAATGATGTGTGGGTGGTTAAAGGAGAGAAAGAGTATCTCATTCCTTATATTGAAGATGTTGTTAAAGACATAGACATTGAAAATAAATCAATCAGAATAGAACCGATGGAAGGTTTATTAGACTAATGAAAATTGATTATTTAACTTTATTCCCTGAAATGTACGAAGGTGTTCTTAATCATTCTATTATGAAAAGAGCTCAAGATAAAAATATCGTATCATTTAATACAGTGAATTTTAGAGATTATGCAAATAACAAACATTCACAAGTAGATGATTATCCATACGGTGGCGGACAAGGTATGGTATTGAAACCAGAACCAATCTTTAACGCCTTGGAAGATTTAGATAAAACACCAGATACAAGAGTTATTTTAATGTGCCCTCAAGGAGAACCGTTTACACAGGAAAAAGCTGAATCATTATCTGAAAGTGAACACATTGTGTTTATATGCGGTCATTATGAAGGATATGATGAAAGAATTAGAACGCATTGTGTAACAGATGAAATATCAATAGGTGACTATGTATTGACTGGCGGAGAGCTAGCGAGCATGACAATGACAGACGCAATTGTAAGATTAGTACCAGGAGTTTTAGGAAATCAAGTATCTCATGAAGATGATTCATTTTCATCTGGTTTACTTGAACACCCACAATATACAAGACCGGCTGATTATCAAGGCATGAAAGTTCCTGATGTATTGTTATCAGGGAATCATGCAAACATCGACAAGTGGAGACATGAACAATCTCTATTAAGAACTTTGGAAAGAAGACCGGATTTATTAGAGCAATATCCACTAACTGAAAAAGACAAAAAAATTCTAAACAACAATAAAAAATAGATTGAATGAAAATAAGCATTATGATATAGTATTATAAGTGTGTGAGCACAAAATCACTATGATCCGCTGCCAGCATTGAATGTATTTTAAATTTATTATTGGGCAAGAACATAGTCAGAAGGAGAGAATATAAATGAGTAATCATAAGTTAATCGAAGCAGTAACTAAAGACCAATTACGTACGGATATTCCTACATTCCGCGCAGGTGACACTTTACGTGTACACGTACGTATCGTTGAGGGTAGCCGTGAGCGTATCCAAGTATTCGAAGGTGTAGTAATCAAACGTCGTGGTGGCGGAATTTCAGAAACATTTACAGTTCGTAAATTATCTTACGGTGTTGGAGTTGAACGTACATTCCCAGTACACACTCCGAAAATCGAAAAGATCGAAGTTAAACGTCGCGGTAAAGTACGTCGTGCGAAACTTTACTACTTACGTAGCTTACGTGGTAAAGCTGCTCGTATTAAAGAAATTAGATAAATTAAAATATAAGGATTTGTCCTTTATTTTAAGTAGAAAACCGGCTGAGACATTTTGTCTTAGCCGGTTTTGTTTTTTAATTTTGAGAAAGAAATTTATATTTTAGAATCTTTTTTACGTATAGTTTTACGAAATACAATTAATAGTATGACACCTATAAACATTGCGACCATACTCGTTTTAAATAATGGCGGTTGATAAGTAATGATAACTTTCTTTTGACCTTTTTCAACAGGAATACTAGACATAATATAATTTACTTTCTTTATATCTACAGGTTTCCCATCAACGGTAGCTTTCAATCCTTCTCTATAGACAAGTGGCATGACGAGATGACCAGAAGGGTATCGTTTCATATCAATTTGGTAGTGATTATTTTTTTTGTGAAACTTAATATCTTGATTTTTACTTTGCTTCACAGCATTTTTTAAAGTTGAATAATCTTCTCCTTGAATTGATTTTAAATCGAAATGATAAGTGCCTTTTTTAAGTTTGATATGCACAGTATTTTGAGCCCTTATATTTGCTGTAGTTGTATGGCTCGGTCTTACATAAGTATATGATAATTTATGCCTGAAAATTTTATGTTCATTCACTTTAATGTAATAATTTTTGTCTTTTGGTTTCTTGATCTCAGCATCTATCATAAAATATAAATCTTTATATTTTTCTGAAGTGTCTTTAGGTAGATTAATTGTTAAACCACCGCCATCTTTTGTAACAGTTAATTCTTTATTGTCTAGTTTTGCATTGTTATACGAAATTTTAGACGAATCAACTAAATCTTTTGGCTGTTTAATTTGTTCTTTTGAGTCTTTATGATTATCAATCATTCCATTTAACATAGCATGTTCTTTAACTAGTGGTGTATTTAAATTTTTATCATTAAATACTTTATTAATAACTCGAGCACTAGGTAGTTTTTTTGTATTTTCATATATGCGATTAGTTCTATCTTGATCCTTATACGAATCAATTCTCTCAGTGTTAGTAGGGTAATGTAAGTCGTTCTTATCCTTGATTACGTAATCGACGTTAAACAAGCTGTTTAAGTTACTTCTTTCTGAAAAACCAGCATAATAACTATTGCTATTTTTAGGCATACTCACAAATAAATCTTTTTCATAAAACTTTAATATATCTGCATTGTATATACTGCTATACAGTTTTGTGCTATTAAAGTTATAGTACATAGGTGAATTGACTGTGATTGGGCGCAACATATCGATTCTTCTTAAATCATCTATTTTATTTTCTTTTAAATGATTAATTTTAGAAGCTGTTTTCTCTGTATATATATGAGAATCTTTAATGGAATCCTTCTTAGGTGTATATTTTGAAAGTATTTTATTTTGATAGTCATAAATTAAAGCAAATTGACTCGCCATTAAAACGATACAAATAAGAATATTAATATATTGGTGTTTATAAGTTATTTTAAACAATAGTAAAATGCATAAAATAGGTACAAAAATTAACCAATAATAAAATGTTTGTTGCCAAATAGCTGTTACTAAAATAGCGGTAATAGGTAATATTGACGCTAATAAAAACTGTTTGATCGTTATTAATTTAATGTGTTGTACTACCATAGCGGTTAAAATAGCAGTAGATAACGCTAGAGCGTAAACCCATCTTCTTTGAGGCATTGAGAACCCGTTAAAAAATGAATCGAAATATGGTGATAGTGAGCCAATAAGACATATGATTGTAGCTATAGCAAAGAGCTTAAAATAATACTTTTTATATAAAGGGCGTAAAAATAAAGCAGTAACAGATAAGAAAGAAATAGTAATATAAAATCCACCATATAATACATTATATTGTTTTATAAATGGGATTATTAAATCAACATTATTATTCATGATACTTCGGTCATTTTCTAAGTAAGAGAAAACACCTTGAACGAATCCAAAATTACCAATTAAAAAGGCAATAAATACTGAAACGATTGTATAGATGAATTTTTGCTTTATATTTACGATGTCTTTTTCATATTTAAATATAATTCTATATAACACATAGAATGCTAAAATGATAAATTGATAATAAGTAAAATAAAAATTAGATGTTATTGTGATTGCAATAGCTATAATGAGTACTGTAGGTTTTTTTTGGGTAAATAATCGCTCAATTCCTAATAATGCTAAAGGAAGATAAAACATAACATCACTGAAAAACGACCATGTAAAAGTAAAGTAATAATACACAGTTGACCAAGCGTATAAAATACTTCCTGCAAAGGCTAATACTCTATTTAAATGATATTTTAATAATAATAAGTATGTAATAAAAATAATACATGCACATTTAAAGATAGCAATCACAATTTGGTTGGTTAATACAGTATTTAGCAGGTCCTGTGATTGTGAAAAAAATTGATAAGCTAGAACGAATACAATTCCTATCCAAGCAAATGGTGAGGTAGCGTAATAATAACTTAGATCAGAGAAGTAGTCTCCTCCTAATCCAAAATCAATATCATAAAACATTGTAAATAGTTTAGCATGTTGTATGAGATATATTTGAAAAGGTATCATTTGTTTTAATCCATCACCAATACTTGTATATAAATAATCATAATTCATAAATTTATAGATAGTTGGTATATAAAAAATTATCGCGCAAAATAATGTAATGAATATTAAATAGATGATTTTTTTCATTTTGTCCCTCTTTGTTATGTGATATATAATTAGTTTATTATTCCCATATAATGGTATCATCAAACTTTTATAGTTTGAAAAAGCATACATATGAACAAGTTTTAAATTGTATATGTATGCTTTTGATACTAACTTTTATTCACTTTTCTTGTATATAAACATGATAATATTATCGAAATAATGGATACGAAAATCATAGTTTTAAAGAAAGGTGGTTTATATTGTATTTTAATATGTTTACTATTTTTAGACACGTTTACACCAGTCATAATATGATTCACTTTCTCGACTTGAACTTCTTTATTATCTACAGTAGCAGTCATACCATTTCTATAAGGGATATTAATGACTGCCATGCCACCACTGTGATTATTTAAATCAATATCAATAGCGCCATTTTCTTCTTTATAAGAATAATTTTTCTTTTTGTTTGCGGATTTTAAAGTTTTGTAATCTTCTCCATACAATCCTTGTAATTTTAGATTATATGTTCCGTTCGTTAAAGCAATAAATATTTTACCATCACTAGTAACAGGTACCCTATATAATAAATCATCTTGTAACATTCTATACTTTGAATCCTCAAACAAGCGATTATTAGAATAATCATTGATTTGAATAGAGAAGTTAGATTGTGGTGGTTTTCTCTCAAGATGTAGCATTAAATACATATCTTTATATTTTTTAGCAATCTCTTTAGGAAGTGTAATTGTTAAACCATCACCATTTTTAGGAACAGTTAAAATATTGTTTTTATATTTTGAATTTCGTTCTGTAATATTCGTTTGATTTAATAAATTAGGTGCATTTTTAATTTGTGAATAATCACTACTATGACTATCAGTAATAACGCCATTTATCATCGCATGTTCTTCATCTAAAGGTGTTTTAAGTTGTTTTTGATTATAATATTTATTAGTAACTTTAACAGCAGGTAACATTTCTTTGTTTTTTAATATTTGATATTTACCGTCATCACTTACAACTTTAAAGTTAGCAGGTGATTCTTTTTCATAACTTTTCTTCATAAGGTATTTAGTTGACCATAAACTATATAAATTAGATCTATTTTGCATATTACTATAACGGCTTAAAGATTCATTTTTTAAATTAATTTTAGCCTTGGAAAATAAATAATCATATAAATGACCATCAAAAATACTTGAATATAAACTCATACCTTTAAATTGTTGGTACATAGGTGTATTGTCTTGTTCTAAAACGCGCCAAGCAATTCTTTCATCACTTTGTGTATTTTGCTTGATGTCATCTATATGAGCACGTTGTAATCCACTATCAAAAGTACTCGCTTGAATAAAGAATGTATTTGCTCTTCTTTCATGGTCTTCATGATAGATTTGGTTTTTACTATGTTCTTTGGATACTAAAAATGATAGTAACAGAACGCCAAAAACATAAATAATCATTATTAAAGTTTTGTACGATTTCATGATTAACACAAATAATCCAATAATGAATAATACTGGTAACATCCAAATCCAAATAACATAATCTTTAGTGATCAAATAGCTAGATAATATAACAATGAAGCTCGGAATACAGTTGAATATATATGTTTTTAAGGATAAGGATTTAAAATAATATATATATTGTGCTATAAGCCCACTAGAGAAGAAAGTAAGTAAATAATGCCATCTTTTCTGAGGGGCTGAGAATCCGTTAAATACACTATCTATAAAAGGTATAAAGCTAGCAATAATGAATAGAATTGTAAATATACTAAACATCCGGTAGAAATAATTTTTATAAAGTTTAAAAGTTAACAAAGCTTGAATAGTTAAAAATAATACGACAATTAAATAGTTATCGTAAAAAATATTGTCGTGTTTTGTGAAATCAGATAATAAAGGTATTTCACCTTGATAAGTCGCTCTATTATTGCCTATAAAGCCTCTTGCTGAATGGAAAAATATCATAATACTACAGCCAAAACCTAGTAAACTTGCGATGAAAAATACTTTGAACTGTTGCCATTTAAGTACTACATCATCTTTATGTTTAAAAGTAAATCGATAAATAAAATATAAAATTCCTATTAAAACTTGATAATAAGCAAAATAGAAATTATTAATAAAAGTAAGAGCAACAATTAAGATAAACATTCCAATTTTTTTATTTTTTAAAAATCGTTCTATACTTAATAAAAGTAAGGGTAATAAAATAAAGACATCACTAAAAAACGGCCAGTATACTGTAAATCTAAAGTATATAGGTGACACAGCAAATAGAAAGGCTGATACTACAGAGCTTAAACGATTTAAACCGATTTTTTTAGTGTAAAAGTAGACTGATATCATAATTAAAAAAGATTTTATAATAGATAATACAATAGCGTTTTGTGCCCAAAAAAGCATGCGCTCTGTATCAAAATTAAATATGAATGAGCTAATCCAGATAACAATGACATTTATAATAAATAAGATATTAGTAGAGAAATAGTAAGCAAAATCAGTTAACATATCTCCACCTAAACCTAAATCTGTTGTGTAGAAGAATGAGCCTTTTGTCCAATGTTCATATAAAAACATTTGTATAGGTAACATTTGTTCAATACCATCATTTGGTCCAGTGAAAATCACGCCATCTTTAAAATATCTATATATGACATAACCATGTCCTAAAATAGCTAATAGCCCAAGCAAAAGAATAAATTTAATTGTAGATTTTTTAGTATGTAAGAATTTTTTAAATCGTTTTATCATATAGGTCACCTGTTACTCATTCATCTATATTGTTATTTTTCATATTCGTTTGATCTATTATATACTTTGGACGATTTTTAGTTTCATAATATATTCTACCAATATATTCTCCTATAACACCAAGGCTGAATAATTGTAAACTACCTAAGAATAAAATGGCGGAAATAATCGTAAAGTAACCAGGTTCTTCGATTCCGTGTAGCACGATATTTATAAATGTGATTAAAATGTACAATAAACATACCACCATTGTAACTCCACTAAAATAAAAACAAATCCTTAAAGGTTTATTATTAAAACTAATTACGCCATCCATTGCATAATCTAATAATTTAAAGAAAGAGAATTTAGATTTCCCTTGATTTCTATCTTTATGATTAAATGTAATAGTTGTTTTAGAAAAGCCTACCCATTCAAATATCCCTTTTGAAAATCTATTATATTCAGTTAAATTTAAAATAGCTTGTAAAACATTTTTAGAAATTAAACGAAAGTCACCTTCGCCACTTTTAAACTTAACATCAACAATATACTTAGAAAGTTTATAAAAAGCATTGGCTGGAATACGTTTTAAAAATGATTCATTTTCTCTATTTCTCGAAGCTACAACTTGATGATAGCCTTCTTCATATAATTTAATGAATTCAGGTATCAATTCAGGAGGATGTTGCATATCTGAATCCATAATAATTGTTGCATCACCATTTGCGTGTTCTAATCCGCAAAACATTGCTGACTCTTTACCGAAGTTCTTGGAGAAAGAAATGTATTTAACATTAGAATCAGAATTCGCTAAAGTTTTCATCATATTTAATGAATTGTCTGTAGAACCATCATTTATAAAAATAAGTTCAAAGTCATATGGTAAATTAACAAAGACGTTCGCAACTTTTTCATGTAAAATAGAGATATTAGTATCCTCATTGAAAACGGGTACTACAATTGAAATTAACATAACAAACCTCCTATATAGATATGGTAAATATATCACATTTCTATAGTTTAGAATAAGAAAGGATAATATAAATGACAATACAATGGTTTCCAGGTCATATGGCCAAAGCTAGAAGAGAAGTAACTGAACAATTAAAAATGGTAGATGTTGTATTCGAACTCGTTGATGCTAGAATACCACTTTCGTCAAGAAATCCAATGATTGATGAAATCATAAACCAAAAACCTAGAGTTGTAATACTCAATAAAAAAGATATGTCTAAACAAAGTGAAACAGATAAATGGACACAATACTTTAAAAATGAAGGGTTCTTTCCTGTTCAAATTGATTCAAAACACGGTAAACATTTAAATGAATTAATGAAAGCTGCAAAAGCTGCAACTAAAGATAAATTCGATAGAGAACGTAGGAAAGGGTTGCGTCCTAGAGCAATCAGAGCGATGATTGTTGGTATTCCGAACGTAGGAAAATCAACGCTCATTAATAAATTAGCCAAAAAAACGATGGCTAAAACAGGAAACACACCAGGAGTTACAAAAAAGCAACAATGGATAAAAGTCGGTAAAGAATTAGAATTGCTAGATACACCAGGTATATTATGGCCAAGATTTGAAGATCAAGCAATTGGTAAAAAATTGAGTCTTACTGGCGCAATTAAAGATAGCATAGTGCACTTAGATGAAGTAGCAATTTATGGATTAAATTTCTTGATTGAAAACGACCCTGAAAAATTACAAAAATTTTATCAAATAGAATTAACAGAAGAAAATGATGTTGTAGAATTATTTGACCAAATTGGTAAAAGAAGAGGCATGCTGAAAAGAGGAAATGAAATAGACTATGAAGCAGTTACAGAACTTTTAATTAGAGATTTAAGAAATGCTAAAATCGGTAATTATTGCTTTGATATATATGAAGAAATGAAGGATAGTCTCTATGAAACAAAAGACAATTAAAGAAATATCTATTGAAATCAATGAATATAAAAGCTTTGAAGATGTAGAAACTTCAATTTATAAAGACGATTTAAGAAAAGGTGTTCAAGCAGCTTTAAATAAAAAGCAAAAACAGATAGAACAGCTACAAAAATTAGAAACACAATATTTAAGAATGAGCGAATATGAAAACAAATTGTTAGAGAATAGTAGCGATGCTTTAATATGTGGTATTGATGAAGTAGGAAGAGGTCCACTAGCTGGGCCAGTTGTTGCCAGTGCGGTGATATTGGAACCAGGGCACAATTATATCGGTATAACAGATTCTAAAGCTTTATCTCAAATGAAACGTGAATTATTCGAACAACAAATTCATGCACAAGCTTTATCAGTCGGCATAGGAATAGCAACTGTAGAAGAAATAGATGAACTAAATATTTATCAAGCAACAAAAGTTGCGATGTTAAGAGCTATTGAACAATTAAATGTGAAACCAGATCATTTACTAATTGATGCTATGCAATTAGATATTGATATACCTCAAACTTCTATAGTAAAAGGGGATGCCAATAGTGTATCTATTGCTGCAGCAAGTGTAATTGCAAAGGAATATCGTGATCGTTTAATGAATGATTATAATAGCCAATATCCTGGATATGAATTTGATAAAAATAAAGGTTACGGTACAAAAGCTCATTTAGAAGGTGTAGAGAACTATGGAATAACACCAATTCATCGGTTATCTTTCGAACCAATTAAGACAAAAGTGAAATATTATTCTAACAATTCCTGAAATTAGACCATCCTTGTTTACAATAACGCTTACATTTTCTATAATTGAATAGTAAGCAAACATTAATGTATGTATTAGGAGGATGGAGAATGAATATCCATGAGTATCAAGGTAAAGAGATTTTTCGCTCTATGGGCGTAGCTGTACCTAATGGTTCAGTGGCTTTTTCACCTACTGAAGCAGTAGAAAAAGCAAAAGAATTAGATTCAAATGTATATGTAGTGAAAGCGCAAATCCATGCCGGTGGGCGTGGTAAAGCTGGTGGGGTTAAAATTGCTAAGTCTATTGATGAAGTTCGCGAGTATGCGAAAGAATTATTAGGCAAAGTACTTGTAACACATCAAACTGGCCCAGAAGGTAAAGAAGTAAAACGACTTTTAATTGAAGAAGGTTGCGATATTCAAAAAGAATACTACATCGGTTTTGTAATCGACAGAGCAACTGATCGTATTACATTAATGGCATCTGAAGAAGGCGGAACTGAAATTGAAGAAGTTGCAGCTGCAACTCCTGAAAAAATCTTCAAAGAAGTAATTGATCCAGTAACTGGTTTAATGCCTTATCAAGCAAGAAGAATAGCTTTCAATATTAACATTCCAAAAGAATCAGTTAATAAAGCTGTAAAATTAATGATGTCTTTATATAATGTGTTTGTAGAAAAAGATTGTTCAATTGTTGAAATCAATCCACTTGTAACAACAGGTGACGGTGAAGTTTTAGCACTTGATGCAAAAGTGAACTTTGACGATAACGCTTTATTCAGACATAAAGATATCGTTGAAATGCGTGACTTAGAAGAAGAAGACGAAAAAGAAATCGAAGCATCTAAATATGATTTATCATATATTGCATTAGATGGAAATATTGGTTGTATGGTAAACGGAGCTGGTTTAGCTATGGCTACGATGGATACAATTAATCACTTCGGCGGCAATCCGGCTAACTTCCTTGACGTGGGGGGCGGCGCTACGAAAGAAAAAGTTACTGAAGCATTTAAAATCATATTAGGAGATTCTAAAGTACAAGGTATTTTCGTAAATATCTTCGGTGGAATTATGAAATGTGATGTTATTGCGGAAGGTATCGTAGCTGCTGTTAAAGAAGTTTCATTAGATATGCCTTTAGTAGTTAGACTTGAAGGTACTAATGTAGAACAAGGTAAAAAAATCTTAAAAGAATCTGGTTTAGCAATCGAACCTGCATCTATCATGGCTGACGGTGCTCAAAAAATTGTTAAATTAGTTCAAGAACGATAAGAGAAAGGCGGAGAGTTACGTGAGTGTATTTATCGATAAAGATACGAAAGTGTTAGTACAAGGTATTACTGGTGCAACAGCACTTTTCCATACAAAACAAATGTTAGACTACGGTACACAAATCGTTGCAGGTGTTACACCTGGTAAAGGCGGCCAAGTAGTTGAAGGTGTACCTGTATTTAATACTATAGAAGAAGCGGTAGAAGAAACAGGTGCTACAGTTTCAGTTATTTATGTACCAGCACCATTTGCTGCAGATGCAATCATTGAAAGTGCAGATGCAGAATTAGATTTAGCTATTTGTATTACTGAACATATTCCAGTTATAGATATGATCAAAGTTAAACGTTACTTAGAAGGTAAGAAGACACGATTAGTAGGACCAAACTGTCCTGGCGTTATCACTGCTGACGAATGTAAAATAGGTATTATGCCTGGTTACATCCATAAAAAAGGTCATGTAGGTGTTGTATCACGTTCTGGTACATTAACTTACGAAGCAGTACATCAATTAACACAAGCTGGTATCGGTCAAACAACAGCAGTTGGTATTGGCGGAGACCCAGTAAACGGAACAGACTTCATTGACGTGCTAAAAGCTTTCAATGAAGACGATGAAACATATGCTGTTGTAATGATTGGTGAAATTGGTGGAACAGCGGAAGAAGAAGCAGCTGAATGGATTAAAGCTAATATGAACAAACCAGTAGTTGGCTTTATCGGAGGACAAACAGCCCCTCCAGGCAAACGTATGGGACACGCTGGTGCAATCATTTCAGGTGGTAAAGGTACTGCATCAGAAAAAATCAAAACACTTAATGAATGTGGTGTTGATACAGCAGATACACCATCAGTTATTGCAGAAACATTAATAAACCGTATCAAAAAAGAAGACGGTCTATATGACAAATGCTTAACAATCAAATAATTTAAAAATAATATAGAATAAGTACAGTGAATAACAATCAATATTCGCTGTGCTTATTTAGTGTTTTCTTTTTAAAGAATAAAGTTAAATATTATTTCATAATCTTAATCTATGCCCTTAAAAATTAGTAATTATCTATTTTTAAGGGCATTTTTTATGTAAAAAGATAAGATAGACAACGATAAAAAGAGATATTATAATAAATGTAAAAAAATGACATAAGGAGTGAGCGATGAATAATAATACAGAAGCACTATATTTAAAATCTTTAGAATCTAGGTATGATAATGATTATGAGACACGAAATAAATTAATGGGATTAGAAGGCGAATTAATTGTAAATAAAACATTGGAAAATATTAATTATGTCGTTTATGCTCATAATCTAGAATTTACAGTCGATAAGAAATTTCAGGTCGATTTTTTAATTGTCCATAATAACCAGATAAGTATATTAGAAGTTAAACATTATTATGGAGACTTCCATTTTTTCAACTCTTACATGCAAAGTTCATCAAATAACACTTATCCACTTCCGTTTAAGCAGCTTAATATAGCGAAAAACAACCTCCAAAAATTATGCGATGAAATAAATATTAATCTCCCAATTCAAGAATATTTAATCTTTTCGAATCCCACATTTACGGCTCAATCTACTATTCCAAATAAATCTCAAGTCTTATTAAGATCAGAATTCTATAAATTCTCTAAACTTTTTCAATCATTTCAAGTAGCGAAAGATAAAGCGATATTAAATCAAATACTTCAAAAACAAAAAAGGTTTTCTCAACAATTTAAAAGTATTGAAAAACCTGACTTCAGCTTAATTAAGAAAGGAATTAAATGCCCTAACTGTAAAAACTTAAATACAATGGTTATCGAAAAGCGAAAGAAAACTACTACTTGTATTTGTTGTAATAAAGATTTCAAAAGAAATGAATTATACTATTTTAATATTAGAGAACTAGCAATTATTAAAGGTGAAGAAGGATTTACTTTAACTGAAGCAATGGAGTGGTGTAATGCGGTAAATATATATACAGTTCGTAGAATTTGTAATAAATACTTTGAATCTAAAGGGCAACGATACAAGAAATATACATTAAAAGAGAATGAGATAGCGAAAGAAGTGCTCTAACGTGCGAGACGGATAGAACAAGCTCGTTAGAAAATATAACGTGCACGAGCGAAAAAACAAGCCCGTTAACGCATAACCTGCAAGACAAATATAACAAGTTCTTTAGAAAACGTAACGTGCAAGAGTGAAAAAACAAGCCTGTTAGCGTATAAAAATCGAATATGTCCATATAATTGTGTAATAAAAAAAGAGCCAAATATAGCTCACTTTAGTACAATGTAATCGACTAAGAAAATATTGTAGAGGTG
>NZ_JAJNHQ010000009.1:0-138160 GCF_022386845.1 Mammaliicoccus sp. C-M13
ACCTCTACAATATTTTCTTAGTCGATTACATTGTACTAAAGTGAGCTATATTTGGCTCTTTTTTTATTACACAATTATATGGACATATTCTCGGAATGTTGCTAGACGAGGTCCACGTGCAACATAGAGCGTCAGAATGTTGCTAGACAAGCGTCACGTGCAACATAGAGCCTCAGAATGTTGCTAGACAAACGTCACGTGCAACATAGAGCGTCAGAATGTTGCTAGACAAGTGTCACGTGCAACATAGAGCGTCAGAATGTTGCTAGACAAGTGTCACGTGCAACATAGAAGACCAGAATGTTGCTAGACGAGGTCCACGTGCAACATAAATTCTCCTTATTGACAAAACTATCGAAAAAAGTCAATAAGGCCCTCGTTATTGACACGTTTGGTGAGAAAAGACAATAACTTGCCCGATACAACCTAAAACTGAGAATCCTTAAAAAAGAAGAGTCTGGGACATAAATACTTGTCCCAGACTCTCTTTAATTTAAAACCTATAATTATTGTTGATGATTAATACTTGCTTCTACAAATCCATGGAATAATTTTTGTGGACGTGTAGGACGAGATATAAATTCTGGGTGGAATTGACATGCTACAAACCATGGATGATTTTCTAATTCTACAATTTCTACTAATCTTCCATCTGGGCTTGTACCAGAGAATCTCATACCGTTTGCTTCTAATTTTTCACGGTAATCGTTATTGAACTCATAACGATGACGGTGTCTCTCTTCTACTTCTGTTTCGCCATATACTTTATGTGCAATTGTCCCTTCTTCGATTTTACATGGATAAATGCCTAATCTTAAAGTACCACCTAAATCTTCAATGTCTTTTTGTTCTGGTAATAAGTCGATGATTGGATAAGGTGTATTTGGATTTAATTCTGCTGAATGTGCATCTTGTAAACCTACTACGTTCCTTGCAAATTCAACTGTTGCTAATTGCATACCTAAACAAATACCTAAATAAGGTACATTGTTTTCACGAGCATATTGAATTGCTAAAATCTTTCCTTCAACACCTCTATCTCCAAAACCACCAGGTACTAAAATACCATCAACATCTGCTAATTCTTCTTTATAATTAGTTGAATCTAAATTTTCAGAGTTAATCCATTTAATTTCAATATCTTTTTTGAAGTCATAACCTGCATGTTTTAAAGACTCAGCTACTGATAAATAAGCGTCTTGTAAACTAACATATTTACCAACTAATCCTATTTTTACAGAACCATCTAGATTACGTACTGTTTCTAGTAATTGATTCCATTCAGTTAATTCTGCTTCTGGTGCTGCATCTAATGATAAACGATTAATAACGATATCATCCATATGTTGTTCTTGTAATGCAAGTGGGATTTGATAAAGTGTATCTGCATCTCTACATTCTATTACTGATTGTTTCTTAATATCACAGAACAATGCAATTTTATCTCTTAAATCTTCCGTCATTTCATACTCAGTACGAACAACAATTAGATCTGGCTGTATTCCTAAGCCTCTTAGTTCTTTAACACTATGTTGAGTTGGTTTTGTCTTCATTTCACCAGCAGCTTTAATGTATGGAAGTAAAGTACAGTGAATATACATAACGTTTTCTCTTCCAAGATCACTTTTAATTTGTCTAATTGCTTCTAAGAATGGTAATGACTCTATGTCACCTGTTGTACCACCAATTTCTGTAATAACAACATCAGCATTTGTACTCTCACCCGCCATTAACAATCTTGATTTAATTTCATTTGTAATATGCGGTATAACTTGAACAGTACCACCTAAGAAATCCCCACGTCTTTCTTTTTTAAGTACGTGTGAATATACTTTCCCAGCTGTTACGTTTGAATATTTATTTAGATTAATATCTATAAATCTTTCATAATGTCCTAAGTCTAAATCTGTTTCAGCGCCATCTTCTGTTACGAAAACTTCACCATGTTGATAAGGACTCATTGTCCCTGGATCGACATTTAAATATGGATCGAATTTTTGTATCGTTACATTAAGTCCTCTATTTTTAAGTAATCTTCCTAGTGATGCTGCTGTAATACCTTTACCAAGAGACGAAACTACGCCACCTGTAACAAATATGAACTTTGTCATGTCCTTACCTCCATTTGATAATTAAAAAATAAAAAAGCTCCCACTTACATTAATTAAAATGTAAGATGGGAGCTATAGTTTATACGTTTGTCCTATTTAAAGGAGCCCAAATAAAATATTACCATCTTTTAATGAAAAGTCAATTATAATTCTTCTTCTTCCTCTTCTTCCTCGTCGTCGTCTTCTTCCTCTTCTTCGTCAACGACTAACCCAGCTTCATCTAATTCATCTTCAACTTCTTCATCTTCTGGATCTGCAGGATCATTTAATCCTTCTTCATCATCTTGAGCGATTGTTATATCAACATCTTTAGTTTTATCTTCTTCACCTAATAATGTGATGCCTGTATCTTCTTCATCATCTTCATCTAACACGTTGAATTTTTGAATAGTTGGTGCTATCTTCTCTTCGATATCTTCAACTGAATACCAGTCACGAAGACCCCAAATGTTCTCGCCTACACTTAAAAAGCGTCCATCTGTATTTAAATCTGTATAAAATTGTAGGATACGGTTTTCAATTTCAGAATCTTTATAATTACCGATACGTTTAAACTCATCAACCATGTCATATAAATTTGTTTCTTTGCTATTCTCACTTAAGTAAATATAAGCCATTTCTATAAATGAATGTTCATCGACCATTTCTTTAGTAAAATCTTTTAATTTCATGCTTTACTCTTCCTTTCAACAATCGTACTATTGTCGCGCATTAATATTTATAATCATAACAGTTTACGATTATAATTGACAAGCTGATTTTTAGCAAATGTTTGTTAATAGTTAATATATTTCATCAACTTAATATAATCGTCAGCTTTTTGTATTTCAACAAAGTTCGCTTTGTAACATAATGCTTTTAATTTATTGTTTGAACCAAACAGAGATATGTGCAACTCTTTCTTGTCTGGGAACTTCCTTCTTACGAAAGTACTAAGTTGTCTTAATGCACTTTCAGCTATACCTTCTTTTCTTTCGCTCTCTTCAACTTCTATACTTCGAATATCAAAGTTATCACTTTTATGTTCTAAAACAATAATGCCCACTTTTTTATTATCTTTCATTAAATGTATGTTTATAAATTCATTATCGTAGTCATCATCATGTAATTCTAGTTTTAACGAAGATACATACTTAGAATCTAAATCTAAATAATACAATCGTTCTTTGCCAAGTGGTCCTTCTTCTTTAGTTGCGGTATGCATGAAGCCTGCTCTTTCATACAAGTTCCATGCTGCCTCATTTTCAGCATCTACTACTAAAAATAAATGATCAAAATCAGGAAACACTAATTGTACATATTCAGGCAAATTCATCATGATTGTCGTGCCATAACCATTACCTTGATATTTTTCATTGATTGAAAGTGAACGAATATACACAACATTTTCTGGTGTTTCATAACCTTCATGCTGATAATATTTATGTAAAACGAAGAAACCAACTATTTCATTGTCTCGATTAACTACGACATTTGGTCTTCTATCAGAATCTTGTATCGCTTCATCTAGAACTTCTTTAGGTAGTGAAGAATATATTTGTTGACGCTCATTTAATTGAAATTCAGATAGTGCTGTTCTCATACTTTCTTCAAATGGTTTAATAAAAATATCACCGAACTGTTTTTCTTTAATCATTTACGATCCCCCCGTTGATTTAAATATATCATAACCAATTATAAGTTACTTCCGCAATTAAGAACCTTTTATTTATAAAATATGTATGTTATCTCTATAATTTTTAGGGTACTTGAATATAGACTGTTAAAGTTTAAAAAGGGGGAAAACAATGAGTCAGTCGAATGAACAACCAGATAATCAGAGTAACAAAACAACGTTAGTGTTCTGGGTATCCATGTCTATAATCATATTAATCACTTTATTAGCCGGAGTATTTCCTTCAGGCTTTGGAAAGTACGCCAATATTTTATATGGATGGATATCCAATAGTACGGGATGGTTATTCCTTATTATTGTATTTGTTTTAGATATATTTTTAATAGGGTTAGCTATAACTAGATTTGGACGTTTTAAGTTAGGTAGAGATGACGAAGAGCCAGAATTCTCATTCATATCCTGGGTTGGTATGCTGTTTTCTGCAGGCTTAGGTGTAGGTATCGTCTTTTGGGGCGTTGCCGAACCGATGACACATTATTTAAAATCACCTCTTCCTAATGAAGTAGACGGTAGTACATTAGAATCAGCAAGATTAGCAATGGGATATACATTTTTCCATTGGGGTATATCTCAATGGTCAATCTTTGCTATGGCTGGGCTAATCGTAGCATTCTTCCAATTTAGAAAAAGAAGAAATGGCCTAATTTCTACTGCTATGGAACCAGTATTTGGTGAAGCTTATAAAAAGCCATATAGAAATGTCATTGATGTGTTAGCGATTGTAGCTACTGTTATGGGTATTGCTACTTCAATCGGTTTAGGTATTATGCAAATCGGTGGAGGGCTTAATCATGTATTTGATATACCTAACAATAATTGGACTAAAATTATTATTACCATCATTATGACATTAATATTCCTAGGATCTGCCGCTTCAGGCTTGAACAAAGGCGTAAAATGGTTAAGTAATTCAAACATTTTTATATGTTTTGCATTACTAGTATTCATTCTAATTTTAGGACCAACACAATTTATATTTGAAACATTCACAGTTGCAATTGGCGATTATATCACGAATTTTGTTCAATATAGTTTAAGATTAAATCCATATGAAGGAGATAATTCTTGGATACAACAATGGACAGTGTTCTATTGGGCATGGGTGATTGCATGGTCTCCATTTATAGGTGGATTTGTAGCTCGTGTTTCTCGTGGTAGAACAATACGCGAATTTGTAATCGGTGTTCTAATTATACCACCACTTATCTCAATGAGTTGGATTGCGACATTCGGTGGAACAGCAATGTATCTTGTTATCAATAAAGGTGCAAGTATAGCAGAAGATGTTAAAGGTGATTACACAGTAGCTCTTTTCTCATTGTTATCACACTTCCCACTATACGAGTTCACAAGTATACTAGCGATTATTTTAATATTCTTATTCTTAGTTACGAGCGCTGATTCAACTACGTTTATTCTTTCAAGTATGTCGGACAGAGGCTCAATTACACCACCATTCAAATACAAATTAGTTTGGGGTATACTGATTGGTGCTATATCAGTCGCTATGACGTTAGCAGGTGGTTTAGAAAGCTTACAAACTGCTTCCATCGTCGCCGGTCTTCCATTCGCATTCATACTCTTTATGATGATATTCTCTATCATGAAAGCATTGCGAAGAGAGCCTACTAAGCATTTCAAAATGACTTATATCGATGACGACACAGATTTTTCTAAATCATTAGAAGAACGTGAAGACGAAGAAAATAAAAAATAAAATATAAAATATATATACACTTTCACATAGAAAATTTGAATTTCTATGTGAAAGTGTTTTAATTTATACTTAACTTTCTTATCATTATATTTATAGTATAATGAATAATAATTTATGTCGTTATATTATTAAGGTACAAACGCATATTATAATAAGGAGTACATTCATGAAAATTATTCAACCAAAAATAAAGAAAGAATTTGAATATGAACCTGAAGAACACTATACACTATTACAATCTTCTTATGATTTATATTTTAACAAAGCGCATATTGAATTCGATGAAGACACAACGCAAATGGATACACTATATTTTAACCAATGTACGTTTGAATCTATTGATTTTACAAAAATACATGGGCTTGACCTTGTGTTTCATGGCTGTGACTTATCAAATTGCCAGTTTGAAGACGCTTCATTAAATAGAATACAATTTAAAGATTGCCGTATGATTGGTGCGACATTTACTGACTTAACACTTAAACATGTCCAATTTTCAAATTGTCAGTTAAAGATGAGCCAATTTGTTAATTGCCAATTTGACCACGTTTTATTTAATGATAATCAAATGTCTGAAACTTACATATCATTCTGTAAGCAAAAAGCTCTTGAAATTAAAGATTGTAGTTTAACTTCATTAGAAGTAGTAGAAACATCTTTAAATGGCATTGATTTATCATCAAATGAAATAGAAGAACTTGTAATACAGCCTACAGATTTAAAAGGCGCTACTGTTTCGGAATACCAAGCCTATGACATACTCCCTTTATTTGGAGTCAAGGTAACTTAAAGTTAAAGGATGATCAGCATGAATAAAATGATAGATTTATTAAAGCAATTTGGTTTAAGTGAATATGGATCAAAAGCTTATATTTATTTAGTACAAAACCCAGGTATTACTGCATACAAATTAAGCGAACTATCAAGCGTACCCAATTCAAAAATTTATGAATCATTAAATAAATTAGAAGAACAAGGACTTGTATACTATAATTTACAAAATCAAAAAAAGTTTTATTATGCTATTTCACCTAAACAAACAGTAGAATTATTTGAGAAGAAACAAAATAATGCATTGATTCAATTAGAAGAAGAAATGGATAAATTAAATATCGCAAATCAAAATGACGCAATACAAATAGAAGTTTTAACAAACGCATCAAACATATATAGTAATATTTCAGAAGCGGTTAAAACTGCAAAAAAGCAAATAACTGTTTCTATTTGGCCAGATATATATGAAGTCATAGACAAAAATGCGCATAAAGATATTCATATCCAAGGAATGACTTTTCAAGTAGATAAACCAGGACACGATTTAATCAATCACAGATATACCAATTATGTTCAAAGCTCATTGACCCTTAAACCATTTATCGTAATCATCGATAATCAATATATGATTTACGGTCAAACACCAGATGATGATATGCGTGCGTATATCAGTCGAGATAGTACGCAAATTAAAATGATGAAAGATTACATTTGGCACGACGTTCTTGTGAATTTATATATAAGCAAGTTCGAAGAAAATATAGAAGACGAAATAACCCTTAAGAGAAAAAGATTTTTCTCTTAAGGGTTATTTTAATGGAAAAATTATTTTACTACGTTGGGATGTAGTAACTACCTAAGTAGTTAGTAATAATGTATCAAACTATTCTACCATCGTCAATTATTACTGGTAAATATAATTTTTTTAATTTATGACCATTACGGTCGAGGTAAGCTAGTTCTAAATCATTTTCTCCATCAGGATCTATTGGTGTATATCTAAATGTAACGTGTCCCTCATAAACATTATGCTTATCAAAGTATGGTCTATCCGGCACAAGTCTTTTACCTTTTTTCGTTTTAAATTCATCAGACTGTTGTAAGATTTCATCATTAACACGTAAAAATAAACTTGCATCAATATTATTATAATATTTATCTGGATAGTCATCCTTTTTAACTACTTTGATATCAGCACTTAAAAATATCTCTTTATCTTTAACTTTATAACTCAAATTACTAAATTTCATTGTTCCAAAAGTTATATTATGCGTTTGATTAAGTTTAATTTTCTCTTCCTTAAATTCATAATCTTGAAATTCTGCGTTTACTTTACGATACTGAATGAATCCTAATATAACGAGAACTACAAATACAATTAAAGAAGATAATAGAATTACTTTATTTTTCATTCTAATGCACCTGCTTCTATATGAACAACCTCATCTACAACACTTTCTATGTCTTCAAATTGATGTGAAGCAATCAGTATTGTACATCCTTGCTGTTTTAATTTTTCAAGGATTTGAACAAGTTTCTCAATACTCTTTCTATCCAAAGCATTGGTAGGTTCATCTAAAACAATTAATTCAGGATCACCCATTAAAGTTTGAGCAATGCCAACTTTCTGTTTCATCCCTAATGAATATTTTCGAACTTTTCTTTTATCTTTATAATCTAATCCAAGTTCTATTAAATATTTAGTCATTTCATTGATATCTGTTATTCCTTTTAATGCAGCTACTAATTTAAGATTTTTTAAAGCCGTAAATTCAGTTATAATGCTTGGTTTTTCTATAAATACACCGACTTTAAGAGGGTATTTTGAGCCAAATTTAAGCGGTTCATTATTAATCATTACTTGCCCATCAACTTTAATCAATCCTAATATCGCCCTTAAAAGCATTGTCTTGCCAGACCCGTTACGTCCTTTAAATCCATAAACTTTTCCACGCTCAATTTCTAAATTAATATTTTTAAGCAATTGATTGCGTTGGTGTTCTTTTGATACATCTATTAATTTAATCATACTTCATCATCACCTCTTTGAAATTTCATGTGATGATCACGTCCTAATTCAAAGACCAATAACATATTCACCACAACAATAGATAGCACACAACATATAAAATTTATGTAAGAAACGCCTTGTATTCTTGAAAATAAAGATGTATTTAAAATGTTAAAATCTAAATCAAATCTTGTTGTGGCGATAATCCACATCAACGATATTAAAAAGCTTATATAAAATTTATAAGCAATGTAACTCCAAATAAATACAATCATTAAGAAATAAACACTTATTATTAAGTTCAATAAGTGAGTTACATTATGCGAAAATTCTCCGTCAATAGCAGAAATGGTAAACCATATACCTAGAATATAAATTAAACTCATAATGAATGATATGATGATAAGAACCATCCATCTTCCCTTAATATTTAATAGCATTTGCCACTCTACAATGTAATATTGATAAAGAACATGTATAAAGCGATAAATGAAAAATATGGCAAGAAACATAATCATTATGTACAACCCAGGTATCCTATATAAATGCACACTTAACTCAGCTTCATTATTACCACGAAAAATAAAATTCCATAAACCATCTCTTAAATATGGTCTGAATAGCATTAGTACCAAAATAAATATTCCGTTTATAATCATGAACGTTTTCCATAAACTTTGTATAATACCAACAGTAAATTTTAGAATATTCATCACATTATTTCCTTTTTCATAATAGTCCATTCAACAATTAAATAGACAAACACTATAAATAACAATTGATATATCATCCACGACCAAGAAATTGAAAATAATTTCTTTGAATCAAGAATTAACCAATTCCATTTTCCACTTTGCATTATGACAAAATCTAAAAGCACAAGCACATTTACAAGTAATAATGATATTGCACGATTAAAAAACCTTAAATATAAAGTAAGTGACAATAATGAAATCGTAAAATTCCCTACTATCATCAAGCAAGCTGTTACAATAAACACTATATTAAATTGAAGTTGAAAGTTCATAGCAACCATACTTGCCAACATCATTTCGATACTTATTAGCAAAGATATAAAACCGACATATAACAACACATCTATCTTTAAATAATTTCTATATCCAATAAACACTTTATGAACAAGTTCATTTCGGTAAAACACAATCGTCATAATGGTTAATATTGGTAGAACAACATAAGTAAGCGTAAACTTACTTAATAATAAATTTGTAAATTGAAAATCATCAGAAGGAAAATACCCGACGTTTCCCTTCTGATAGATAATCATTAATCCAAAGAATAAAATATGCCACGCTAGAAATTTTGTATTAATCAATGATGTAAATCGATATTTAATCAAGTTCATATTTGCGCATACCTCTTATATAGAAATAAATTGATAAACTGATAAACAATATGAAAGTCAAGACAATCGGTAAAAATTCGAAATACATGAATTCCGTTCGTCCCGTTAAGAAATATATTGGAGGAACTACATATGGTTTATATGATAAATTTGTTAATATAATCAATAAAATTTGAAAAATAAATGGACCAATCATTGCCAAAATTCTATTATTCGTATATATAGAAAGAGTTATCCCAAATATATTCATTATTGCCCCCCAAATACCAGCCAATAAAATATATAATAAGATATATAATAATGGCATTGTATAGTATAAAGGTACACTTAATGTATTTGAGCTATGAATTCCTATTAGATTATTAGTATATCTTTCTGGCGATATATTAGGTAATATTAAAAATTCACCTATAAGATTCATTAATAAAGGGATTATTACAAGAAGCGAAGCAATAATACTTGAGTATAAAATCACCTTTATATCTACTGACTTATTCACATGATACATATAAGCATGATGTAATAAATGTTGCTTACGATCTTGTATAAAAATATCACTTACACCTATGGATACAGCTAAAGGCATAATCAATAGATAAACCGTTTGTAAAGCACTAAACCCATCAAATAATAAGGATCGTGTATATGGTGTGTTTTCTAATAGTACATAGATACCATAAGTTTGATAAGCATTGTATAAATGCAATAGAGCAATTATCGTTAAAAGGATAAATGCTATAAATAGTTGTAACCTTAATATGCGTAATTTCATATATTTAAACATTATTATCACCTTATGTAGAAGCTCTTTAGTCGCATAATTTTCTACTATTTCAATCTTAAACTTTTTTTACATTATTTTACATTTTAATCTAATTAAAGCTCTTTTACAACAATGCTTTAATTTATTTAATTTAATTATTACCAACTTATTCAAGGCATAAAAAAAGACTTTTGCTATTTAGCAAAAGTCTGAAATTAATATTTTATTCTCTTAACAAGGCATCGCATTTAATACTACTTTAGGATCTGTAACTGTACCAATCATTCCTGGTTTTAAGTTCACACCTAATGCAATATTATCTTGTTTTAAATCTTCTAACCATTCTTCAAATACTTCAGTTTCTACTTCGATGATGTCATATTCTTCAAAGTCATTGTGATGTACTTTTTCTACAAGTTTTCTTGTACTCCATACTGTCATCATATTTGGTAAGCTGCTATCTTCTTCTGAAACAATAATGAATTGTTTTTGCCCTTTTACTGTTAACCCGTATACGTAATCTTCATTGCAAATATCTTCAGCAAATTCTTCAATACGAATATCATCTAACTCACTCATGATTTGTTCGATAAATCTTATCGCTTCGACTTCTGTACCTGAAAATTCTTCATAACGGTCTACTATGAATCGGTCACCTTCGTCTAATATATCGTCCATTTCATAAGTTACAAAGCGGTCTAGATCTAATTCCATCACTTTTTCGTATGTTGTAATGTTAGTTTCTTTTAAATACTTTTCTGCGTATTCTTGTTTTGACCAAATTAAACGAGTATTTGTATCTGCATCTCTTAAAATTCTTTTATCTGTTAGAACAACGTAAAATTTTTCTTTCGTTAATATTTGTTTGAACATAGACATATCCTGGATAGCCATTGTTATACCACCCTCTTCTTTATATTTAATACCAATAAAATATAGTATATTTAAAAGCTATAAGTCAATGAAAATTTGCTTTAATTTCCATAATTATTTTAAACGCTATTCATCGTATAGTTCAGAAAGGAATTTTTGTTCTAATTGAAGTGCTTTAGATTCTGTTTCAGCATGCCATATGCCAGCAAATCTTGCATTTACTTTATTCTTTCCAAACCAATCCCCATCGAAGAATGAGAGTGGATAAAGATGGCCATCTTCAACATATTTTTCAATCACTTTATAAAAGTGTTCGTTATCTCCTTTTGCATGGTAACTTAAAAATTTATGAAAACCATCTTTTAATCTATTTTTAAGTAAAAGCATACTCGTTGAACCATTTTGTCTAAAGTTTAAATCTATGGCATATATTTTTCCTTCTTTATCTATCAGTAAATCAAAGCCTGAAACACCTTTATAACCATAATCAACACCATTTTGCATAATTTCATATCCTGCATCTATAACGCTTTGTGGTACTTCGTCTGAATTAACATTACCATTATAAAATCCATAGTCATCTGTTAATTGTTTAACTGCCCCTATATATTGGATACCAGTATCTTCACTATATACATATTGTACACAATAATTGTCTACCTCTTCGATAAATTGTTCTATAATAATATGTTCTGTTTCAGTAGCTTCTTTAATTCTTTGATTTGCTTTCTTTAGATCATCTTCAGTATAACATATCATAACCCCATACCCACCTGCTGTCGGTAATTCATCTCCCGGCTTTAATACAAGAGGTAGTTCCCAATTTTTAATTTCTTCTTCATATTCTTTAACACTAACACATTCACGTCTAGGTAAATACTTTCCTTTAGTCCACTGTGATAATTTCGATTTGTTATTTAAGTCTATAAACTTTGGTTTATATATAGCATAATCGTCCTTATCACATAAATGTTCTCCATGAATATATTGAAAGAATATTTTATTACGTTTATTTGTTAATTGCTGTATCAATTGTTCGTAACTTTCTTTATCTTTAAAACGATGTATATTGTCTGGCACTTTTTCTCCAACTAGATTTAACAAATCTTCTATCCTTTTTGTTAAACATGCTTCATGAATAATCATTGGCATTTTACTAATAACCAATTCTCTAGCTGTTAAAAAATTAGATTGATCTTCTTCGGCTTTTAACCAAGGATTATCTTCATAGGATGGCCTCGAATTATAGATAATATTATCTTCATATAAATCTTTAAGTGTTAATAATAAAGGTTTATGATAGGCTTTTGTCATAATAAGTTCTCCCTTAATGTTTGATGATGCTCGATAATCTCATTTCTAAGGGGTACGTTCTCTATTAATTCTAATCCCATCGATGCTAATATTTTAGCACCGCTTATCAATGCTTTATCTCCCATTGTACTTGCTGCAGCTTGGCAAAATTCTTTCGTATGACCAACTAAATTAGATGGTCCGATTTTAATATGTGGATGTATAGTAGGTATGATATGACTTACATTCCCCGTATCTGTTGATCCAAAACCAAAATCATCTTCTATAACATCTTCTCCTAAAGATTCTGCATGTTTTCTAAACAATTCATCTAAAGGTCTATTAATAACAAATTCATTTACACCATTTTGTATTGGTCTTACTTCTGACTTACAACCAGTTTGCAATGCAGCTCCTTCAGCGATTTTTCGAACTCTATCAGTCAGTTCATCTAAATGTTTACGTGAGGTTGCTCTAGTATAAAATCTTGCATGTGTAAAATCAGGAATAATATTTGCCGCTTCACCTCCATTTAATATTACACCATGCACTTTATCTGTTTTCTTAATTTGTTGTCTCAACATACTTACACCGTTAAAGAAGGACAACATAGCGTCTAAAGCATTAATCGCTTCAAAAGCATTCTCAGACGCGTGAGCACTCCTTCCATAAAACTTTACGTCGAATACATCTACTGCTAATGATGGCACTGTGACATACGTCTCATGGCCAGGGTGTACCATAAGTGCAATGTCTAAATCGTCTATAATACCCGCTTTAACATAACTAGCTTTAGCGCTACCATTAACCCCGCCTTCTTCTGCTGGACAACCAAGCACGACTATTTTACCGCCCACTTGGTCAATAACTTTTGATAAACTAATACCTGCTAAAACGCTCGAAGTACCGATTATATTGTGTCCACATGCATGCCCTAAGCCTGGCAATGCATCATATTCCGCTAAAAAACATATCGTTGGACCTTCTATTTTCGTGTCATATGTAGCTATAAATCCAGTCGGATGCTTTGCTATATTTTTCTCTATCTTAAAATGATGATTTTTCAGTTGATCACTTAACAATCTTGAAGCAAAAACTTCTTCATTACCTAGTTCTGGACGTTCGTGTATTTGATGGCTCATAGACAAATATAAGTGTTTATTTTGTTCAATATAATTTAAAATATTTTGCGATAAATTGCTCATTCACTATACAACCTTTCCAATATAAAAGCGCACTCCTTAGTTAGGAAATGCGCCAATCGAAATTTTATCTCTCAGTTGAACACTGCAGGATTTGGCACCTTTCCATGTAGGTAGGTTGCTGGACGTCAAAGGGCCTTTCCCTCAGTCACTCTTGATAATACGTATGAAATTGTTTTAATTCTAACTTTAACACTCGGATATGTCAATGTTTTGCGAGCGCATCATTTGAGTTTAAGTACCATTTTTCAGCCTTTTTCTCAAATTCTTTAATCATACTATCTTTACCTTGATAATACTCTTCACTATCCGCTGGAAAATCTATAGATAAGTCATGTTTAAGGCGACTATATCGTTCTCTCTCGCCGTTAAATGTTCTCAAATAATCTCTAAAAGAAATAAGTCTCAATATGTGTGGGCTGTCTTCATCATAGATATGTAAATGATGAGAGACATCACCGTTATGATTATATTTTTTAAAATAACGATTTCCAATAACGCCTCGTTCACCTTTAGACTCGTAACCTAGTGCAGATAATTCCTTTGTATAATCATCTATCGTTTCACTATCTTTTACCACCATTAAAATATCAATGATAGGTTTAGCTGATAACCCTGGGATAGCTGTAGATCCAATGTGTTCTATATTTATGCTATGTTCTTTTAATAACGATTGTAAATATTTCTTTTCTTCTAAAAAAAGATGTTGCCATATACTATCGTATGGGACGACTCTTAATCTCTCCATACACATCACTCCATTTTCAGAATAATTTATTTTATTATCTTATAAAGTAACACATAAAGAAAGTAATTGAAATCTGAATTTATTGTTTTTTCAAAATTTACTTGATATAATGATGCCGAAATCAAAGGAGGAATCTTCATGACAAAGATGAATGTAGAAAGTTTTAATTTAGATCACACTAAAGTAGATGCACCATTTGTAAGACTTGCGGGAATTAAAGAAGGTTTAAATGGAGATGTTATTCACAAATATGATATTCGTTTTAAACAACCAAATAAAGAACATATGGAAATGCCCGCTTTACACTCTTTAGAACATTTAATGGCTGAAAACATTAGAAACCATACTGATAATGTTGTAGATGTAAGCCCAATGGGTTGTCAAACAGGCTTTTACGCTTCATTTATAAATCATGACGATTATGATGATGTCTTAAATATTATAGAAAAAACGTTAAAAGATGTTGAGCAAGCTACAGAAGTTCCAGCATGTAATGAAGTACAATGTGGTTGGGCAGCGAGCCACTCATTAGAAGGTGCTCAACGACTTGCAACTGAATTCTTATCGAAAAAAGATGGATGGAATGTAATATTTAAAGAAGATTAATAAAATACACTATTATGTTTAAAATAGAAAAAAGGAGTGAAACGGAGATTTAATTTTTCAAAAAATCTCTGTTTCACTCCTTTTTAATTACATTTTTCTAACGATTTTAATAAGTACATATTGTAATGGTAATCTACCCCATAAAGCCCATGTAGGTAATTGTTTCCCATTTAACGGTATATTTTTTTGTGCCATATATACGTTTGCTGGAAATACAGCAACTAAGAACCATTCAATTAATTTCTTAGTCATACTACTTGGTTTTCTAACGAGTAATAAAATACCGAAAATAATTTCCATCACGCCTGAAATCCATACAATTCCTTTTTTAAAGGGTAAGAAATTAGGTACGATAGCTTCAAAACCTTCTGATCTCATAAAATGCATAAGGCCTGCAAAACTAAATGCAAGACCAAAAATACGTCTTACTGCGTTCATTATTTAATCCCCATTTCACTTAAATAGCTCTTACCGAACTGCGGTAATTCTACATTAAAGTTATCTGCAATTGTTGCACCAATTGAACTAAACGTTGTATCCCCTGAAAGTTCGTGGTATTCCGTAATGCTTGGGCTAAACATTAATAATGGAACATATTCACGAGTATGGTCAGTACCATCAGCTGTTGGATCATTACCGTGATCTGCTGTAATAATAACTAAATCATCTTCGCGAACATTTTCTAACAATTCACCTAAACGATTATCGAAATCTTTAATTGCTTGAGCGTAACCTTCTTTATCTCTTCTATGACCATATAACGCATCAAAATCAACTAAATTTAAGAAACTAATTCCTGTAAAGTCTGTATCTACAACTTTAAGAAGTTGGTCCATGCCGTCCATATTATCTTTCGTACGTATTGCTTTTGTTACACCTTCTCCGTCATAAATATCATTAATTTTACCAATTGCAATTACATCGTAATCTGCATCTTTTAGCGTGTTCATGACAGTTTTACCAAATGGTTTCAATGCATAATCGTGTCTATTAGATGTTCTTGTGAAATTACCTGGTTCTCCTAAATATGGTCGTGCAATAATACGCCCGATTAAATATTTAGGGTCTTTAGTTAGTTCTCTAACTTTTTCACAAATATCATATAATTCCTCTAATGGAATGATATCTTCGTGTGCAGCAATCTGTAATACTGGGTCTGCTGACGTATAAACGATTAAATCGCCTGTTTCCATTTGATGTTTACCGTATTCTTCTATAATTTCAGTACCTGATGCTGGTTTATTTGCCACAACTTTTCTACCTGTTAAATCTTCTATTTCTTTAACAAGTTCTTCAGGGAAACCTTCAGGATATACTTTGAATGGTTTATCAATATTTAATCCCATGATTTCCCAATGTCCTGTCATTGTATCTTTTCCTACAGACGCTTCACTTAATTTTGTATAAAATGCTTTAGGTTTTTCTACATTATTGATAACTGGTAAAGATTCTATATTTCCAAGTCCTAATTTTTCTAGGTTTGGTAAGGATTCTTTGAAACCTTCTAGCGTATGCTTTAATGTATGTGAACCTTCGTCACCAAAATCTTTAGCGTCTGGTGCTTCGCCTATTCCTACTGAATCCATTACAATTAAATGAATACGTTTAAATCGGTTTGTCATTTGACACACTCCTAATCTGTAATCACTTTATGGATTAAAGTCGGCTTCACTTGTTCATCAGAAATATCAATGTTATTTAAAATTTTCTCTTCAACATCTTTAATATCTTCTTGATTTGCATAGATTGTTACAAGTGATTCTCCTTCTTCAACTTTATCTCCAACTTTTTTATTTAATACTAAACCAACGGCTAAGTCAATTATATCATCTTTTGTAGCTCTTCCTGCCCCTAAAAGCATTGAAGCAACACCAATCTCATCAGCTACAATGTTAGATACATATCCAGATTTTTTCGCCTTTACTTCAAACGTATGTTGAGCTTGAGGTAATTTAGAAACATCATCAACTACCGAACCATCTCCGCCTTGGTTTTCAAGGAATACTTTAAACTTCTCAAGTGCTTTACCGTTTTGGATAACTTCTTGTAATTTTTCTCGTGCCTCATCTAAATTCTCAGCTTTTTTAGCTAATACAACCATTTGAGATCCTAAAGTTAATACAAGTTCTGTTAAATCTTCAGGACCTTCACCTCTTAACGTTTCTATTGCTTCTTTCACTTCAAGTCCATTGCCAATTGCTCTTCCTAATGGTTGACTCATATCAGAAATAATAGCCATAGTATTTCGCCCTACATTATTCCCTATTTTCACCATTGCATGCGCTAATAATTCTGAGTCTTCTAGCGTTTTCATAAACGCACCAGCACCCGTCTTCACATCTAAAACAATCGCATCTGCTCCAGCTGCAATTTTCTTACTCATTATAGATGACGCAATAAGTGGGATAGAGTTAACTGTTCCAGTAACATCACGTAGACCATAAAGCTTTTTATCTGCTGGTGTTAAGTTTCCAGTTTGACCAATAACAGCTACTTTATCTCTATTTACTAAATCAATAAATTCTTGTTCTGATATTTCTACATGAAAACCTTCAACCGCTTCTAATTTATCTATTGTACCGCCAGTGTGGCCTAATCCTCGGCCACTCATTTTTGCTACAGGTATATCTAATGCGGCTACTAAAGGAGCCAATACTAAAGTAGTTGTATCTCCCACACCACCTGTTGAATGTTTATCCACTTTAATGCCTTCAATTTCAGATAAATCAATTTGATCACCTGATTCAACCATTGCCATCGTTAAATATGCACGTTCGTTATCAGTCATGTCTTGGAAATATGTCGCCATTGCAAAGCTTGAAGCTTGATAATCAGGTATTTCTCCATCGGTATACCCTTTAATGAAAAATTCAATTTCTTCTTTCGTTAATTCTTTCCCGTCTCGTTTCTTAGCTATAACATCTACCATTCTCATAATGAAACCCTCCTGTTTATGAATACGCTTACTTGCATTTCAAAAGATTAAAGGTACATAAACGTACCTTTAATTTTAATAATCTGAATCAGATGATTCACCTTTTAATATTTTTACACCTGCTGAAGCACCAATACGAGTTGCACCATTATCAATCATCGTCTTAACATCTTCGTATGAACGGATACCACCTGAAGCTTTAACGCCTAAATCAGGACCAACTGTTTCTCTCATTAATTTGATATCTTCTGCAGTTGCGCCACCTGATGAGAATCCAGTTGATGTTTTAACGAAATCTGCACCTGCAGCAAGCGCTAATTCACATGCTCTAACTTTCTCATCTTCTGTTAATAAACAAGTTTCAATAATTACTTTAGTTGTTACACCATTTGCTGCTGCTACAACACTTTCAATATCACGTTTAACTTCTTCATCACGACCGTCTTTAAGCGCACCAATATTGATGACCATGTCTACTTCTTGTGCACCTTTTTTAATAGCGTCTTCTGTTTCAAAAGCCTTCACTTCACTTGTTGTTGCCCCTAAAGGGAACCCAATTACTGTACAAACTAATACATCTGTACCTTCTAATGCTTTTCGTGCATGTGCAACATGTGTTGGATTAATACATACAGATTTAAATCCATATTCTTTCGCTTCTTCTAATAAAGCATCAATTTGTTCCAGTGTTGTGTCTGGTTTTAAAGCTGTGTGATCGATATATTTTGCTAATGTCATAGTGAATCCTCCTCGTATATTCTATCTTTAACTATATTATAAACAAGCTTTGAACAAATGTAAAATGATATAAGAAATTTTGTTCATAAATCTAGTAATGCTTGTGCTGTATATTGATCAGTGATCAATATATTACTTAAATGACCTTCTAAAGCACCACGTATAGCAGAAATTTTGTGGTCTCCTCCAGCTACTAAAATAGAATTTTCTATTTCTTTTAGAGCATCTAATTCAATACCTATCGTTCGGTCATTTATAGCTTGATCTGCAACTTCCCCTTGCTCGTTATAAAAGCGTGAGCAAATATCTCCTACAGCTGAGTGTTTAATTCTCTCTTTTTCTTCATCGTTAAAAAATCCTAATTTAAATAATAAAGAAGAATCTCTAACTGTTCCTACTGTAAACAAAGCGATATTAACTTGTCTTCCTTGTTCTAAAATAGATTGGATGTGTCTATCTTTTTCTACCATTTGCTTAACTTCTTTCACATCAAATATAACTGGTAGAGGCAAATCTCTAGGTGTCGCATTATAAGCTTGTGCAAACCTTTCAAGGATTTGATGGCTTCTTGTGTCTATATGAGAAAAACTAATACCACCTTTAAGTTGTATTACACCAATATCCTTTAAATGTGTAGACTGTAAAAATTGAGACACTTGATACATTGTTTTACCCCAACTAATGCCAATATTATCTCCATCTTTAACAATAGTATTTAAATATTCCGCGGTACGCTTTCCAATAGCACTTTGTACGTTTAAATAATCATTATGCGATGCATGTTCAACAATACAATCTTTCAATTGGTATTTAGCTTTTAATAGTGAAGCTAAACTTTCAGCATCTTGATATGGATCTTCAATTGTTACTTTGACAAACCCATGTTCTTTCGCGTGATTCAATAATCTCGATACAGTTGGTCTAGAGATATTAAGCTTTTGAGCTATTGCTTCTTGACTTAAACTATCTTCATAATATAGTTTTGCTACGCGTATGCTGTCTTTATTTTTTTGTAAATCCATCTCCATTCACCACTTTCTTTCAACTTAATCGTACAAAAATTCGCAAAAAATTGAAACAAATGTTATCTTTAAATTGAAAAAACTTTTATTTTTAAAGGAGAAGATAGTTATGACACAAGGGACACCGCATATTCAACCAAATGGTGTAAAAATTGCAAAAACTGTACTAATGCCTGGGGATCCATTACGTGCTAAATTTATTGCTGAAAACTTTTTAGAAAATGTTGAACAATTCAACGATGTAAGAAATATGTTAGGATACACAGGTACATATAAAGGAAAAGAAGTATCGGTTATGGGCTCAGGTATGGGTATCGCTTCAATCGGTATTTATTCTTATGAACTATATAATTTCTTTGATGTAGAAACGATTATCCGAATTGGATCATGCGGTGCTATGCAAGAGAATATCAATTTATATGATATTATTATTGCACAAGGTGCATCTACTAATTCTCGCTATGTTGACCAATTCAACGTACCAGGTTACTTCGCACCAATTGCTGACTTCGGTTTAGTATCAAGCGCTAAAAATAAAGCAGACGAAATTGGAGCAACTACTCATGTAGGTAATATCTTCTCAAGTGATATTTTCTATAATGCAGACACAGAAGTAACAAGTAAATGGGCAAGATTAGGTATTTTAGGTGTTGAAATGGAATCAGCAGGTTTATACGTAAATGCTGCTGCTGCCGGTAAAAAAGCACTAGGTATCTTTACAGTTAGTGACCACTTATTAAGAGACGAAGCAACAACAGCAGAAGAAAGACAAAATTCATTTACTCAAATGATGGAAATTGCTTTAGAAATCGCTGAATAATAAAGAGAATATATTAGTAGGGAGTGGGACAGAAATCTCATTTTATTAAAAAGATTTCGTAGTCCCACCCCGGCAAAGATGACTAGGTATGAAAAAAGCTTGATATAAGCGCATTTTCGTACCAGTCAGCTACTGCCAATACAAAAAGAGAGCCTGGGACAATTATTTATGTCCCAGGTTTTTTTATAACGTTGTTACATTCAAGGGCGCTATGTTACACGTGAACCTCGTCTTGCAATATTCAGGTCCCTTATTGTCACTTCTTACCAAACGTGTCAATAACAGTACCTTTATTGTCATTTCTCATCAAACGTGTCAACAACAGGTCCCTTATTGTCATTTCTCATCAAACGTGTCAACAACAGTGCTCTTATTGTCACTTCTTACCAAACGTGTCAACAAGCAAAACTATATACATCAAATATTCTATATTCTTTAATAATAAAAAAGCACCGGCTTATTGAGAATTCTCAATAAGCCGGTGCTTGATAATGAGATAGATTTATTTAAACTACCTCATTTATATTTTATTATCCTAAGAATGATTTAAGCATCCAGTTGTGTTTTTCAAGACTTGTTACCATACCTAATAACATGTCTCCTGTCATTTCGTCATCTAATTTTTCCGCTAATTGTATACCTTCTTCTAATTGTCCAATTACAGTTGTGAAGTCTTTTGATAATTGTTCTACCATTTGGTTAGCTGATAGATTTTTCTCTGCTTCTTTAACTTCTGACCATTCTAAAGCTTCTTGTAAAGTAGCGATTGGGTTACCATCGATTGCTAAAATACGTTCAGCAATGTCGTCGATATATACACTTGCTTCATTGTATAATTCTTCAAATTTTTCGTGTAGTGAGAAGAAGTTTGGTCCTTTTACATACCAATGATAATTGTGTAGTTTAGTGAAAAGTACTGTCCATTCTGCTACTTGTTTGTTTAATACTTCAATTACTTCTTTATTGTTATTCATTTATTACACTCCTCTAAGATTTGTTTGTTATTTGGTCTCTTTTGATTACAATAACTATTATATTATAATCATTCTAATCTGTCAACGCTATTTACACAATTATTTAGAATCATTATAAATAAGTTGCAAATTCTAAAAGTTTTTTTCTCAAATAAATTAAGGTAAAAGACTACATTAGTCTTTTACCTTATTCACCATAAAATAAACATTTATTTAGATTTTTCGAGTTTAAGTGGTACTTTAATTTCTTTATCTACTTTTTTACCTTCCATCAGTTTCAACACTGAATTTACTGATTCTTGTCCCATTTTTTCAGGTTGCTGAGCGATTGTTGCATCTAACTTACCTTCTTTAATAGATTGCATCGCATCTTCATTTCCGTCAAATCCTACAACGAGTATATCTTTATCGCCTACCGCTTCTATTGCTCCTAAAGCCATCTCATCGTTATGAGAGAATATTGCTTTAACACCTGGATGAGCTTGTAATATGTTTTGAGTGACATTGAGCCCTTCTGCACGATCAAATTTAGCGCTTTGCTTTGCGATAACATCTAATGATTTATCTGCTACTTCATGGAATCCTTTTCCTCTTTCTCTAGTAGCACTTGCGCCAGGTACACCTTCTAATTCAGCGACTTTAGCATTTTCACCTAATTCATCTAAGATAAATTTGCCACCCATCTTACCGCCTTCTATATTATCCGAAGCAATAAATGTAGCGACATCACCTTTATCAACTGATCTATCTAAAGTAATAACTGGAATACCTTCATTGTTAGCAGATTGAACTGCACTAGAAATGGCACTTGAATCAGTTGGATTCACAACTAAATAATCAACCTGTTGTTGAACTAAGTCTTCTATATCATTTGTTTGTTTAGCAGAATCATCCCTCGCATCTACTACTTTAACATTCATACCTTGCTTTTTAGCCTCTTTTTGAAGTCCTTCTTTAATTGAAACAAAAAATGGATTATTTAAAGTCGAAACACTAACCCCTATTGTAATATCTGATTTCTTTTTATTCGTTTTACTACCATTGTCTTTTTTTAATGGAGATTCTAACGAACATGCTGATAAAAACACTACCAACGAAAGAAAAAGTATTAAAAATTTCTTCATCATTTATCCCTCACTTTGTTAATTATTTTTTACGATCTATAAGAACAGCAATTAATATAACAATACCTTTTACTACTTGTTGATAGAATGAAGATACACCTAATAAGTTCAATCCGTTATTCAACACGCCGATAATAAGTACACCAATTAGTGTACCAACGATACGCCCTTTACCACCTGTTAAAGACGTTCCACCTAACACTACTGCTGCTATGGCATCTAGTTCATATGAAGTACCAGCAGTCGGTTGAGCTGAATTTAGACGTGATGTTAATATTGCTCCAGCTAAAGCTGACATTAAACCAGATATACCATAAATTAAGATTTTTACTTTATTAACTTTGATTCCTGAAATTTTAGAAGCTACTTCATTTCCCCCGATGGCATATGTATGTCTACCAAAAGTTGTCTTCTGTAGAATAATTGCCAATACAATAAATACGATAATCATCGTTACTGCCGGTACTGGTATACCAAAGAAATAACCTTTACCAAACAATTGGAATAAATAACTATCACCTAAGTCTGTTATAGGATTACCATCTGTAATAACTAACGTTAATCCTCTAAAAATTGTCATAGTTGCCAATGTTGCAATAAATGGCGCCATGCTACCGAAAGTAACCAAAACACCGTTAAATACTCCTAGTAAAAATCCTCCTAATACACCAACAATTAAAGCTACAATTGGATCAAGACCACTCGTAATTAAAATTGCTGTAAATGCACTTGATAAAGCTAATATAGACCCTACTGATAAATCTATACCACCTGTCAAAATAACAAACGTCATACCAAAAGCAATTAAACCGTTAATAGATACTTGTCTCAATAAGTTAAGTAAATTCGATAAATCTAAAAATGCAGTATTTAAAACACTTATAACAACCACTAAAAGAATCAATCCTATAAATGGTATAATTTTTTCTAACAATGATGATTTAGCTGTTAACTGTTGCATTTAATTCCCCTCCTGTAGCCAATGTCATAATATTTTCTTCTGTAATTTGTTCCGCTTCAACTTGTCCCTTTATTTCTCCTTCTTGTACAACTAAGACTCTATCACTCATACCGATAACTTCTGGTAATTCTGAAGAAATCATTATAATAGAAACACCGCGCTCAGTTAATTCGTTCATTAATTGGTAAATTTCTCTCTTTGCTCCAACATCAATACCTCTAGTCGGTTCATCTAGTATTAAAACTTGTGCACCCGTACCAATCCATTTAGCTAAAACTACTTTCTGTTGATTACCACCGGAAAGTGAAGAAACAAGTGCTTTTCTATTTGTTTTAATATTTAGTCGTTTACTCATTTGATCAGCAAATATATGAACAGACTTTTCTTTCGTAAAGCCTTTATTGGAAAAGCTTTCTAAAGAAGGTAAAACCATATTATCTTCAATAGAGAAATCTAATATCAGACCTTCGTCCTTTCTGTTCTCAGTAATAAGCCCAATTCCGTTTTTCATAGCGTCTTCAGGTGAATTAATGGAAACTTTTTTATCGTTAATCGTAATGTCTTTACTGCCTTTATCTATGCCGAATAAACTTCGCATTATTTCAGTTCTGCCAGCCCCCATTAGTCCACTAACACCAAGAATTTCTCCTTTTCTTAATGAAAATGATATATCTTTAATTTGATGTTCATCATTATTTAACGATTTAACGTCCATGATGATATTACCAGGTGAAACAGTTCTTTTCGGGAATTGTTCTGTTAAATCTCTACCTACCATTGATTTAACTATCTCATCATAATTAGTATCATTCGTTTCTTTATATAACACTGTTTTACCATCTCTCATTACAGTTATCTCATCAGATATCTCAAAGATTTCTGCCATTCTATGTGAAATATACACAAATGCAACGCCTTGTTTTTGCAAGCTTTTAATAAGCTTAAACAATTGATTAATTTCTTTATCCGTTAAAGCAGCTGTTGGTTCATCCATAACGATTATTTTAGCGTTCGTCATCAATGCTTTAGCAATTTCTATCATTTGTTGTTCACCAATAGAACATTTTCCTGCAACTTTTTTAAGTGGTATTTTAAAATTTAACTTTTCAAATACTTTCATTGCTTCTTTCTTCATTTGTCTCTCGTTTAAGATTCCAAATTTATTTCTAATTTCTTTACCAATAAACAAATTTTCTAACACTGTTAATTCTGACCAAATATTTAATTCTTGGTGTATAAAAGTTATGCCTGCTTCTTCAGCCATTTGTGCATCTTTATATTCAATATTTTCATCTTTGTATATTATCTGACCCTCATCTTTGCCGTGTATACCTACTAAAATTTTCATTAACGTAGATTTACCTGCCCCGTTTTCTCCCATCAATGCATGTACAGAAGCTTCCTTTAAAATAAAATCTACCCCAGTTAATACTTTATTTTGTCCAAAAGCTTTATGTATATTCTTCATCTGTAACATGGTAACCCTCCTTTAGAATAAAACATCACTTTCCAATATGACATTTGCAAATGGTGTTGCTTCTCCAGTTCTAATAATCGCGACTGTATCATTTGTTAATTCTTTAAATCGTTCATGTGATACATATTCTGTATCAATATTAGATTGAGTAATATTTTCAAAAAGCGAAACATTATCTTCTTTTATTTCTTCCGCAACGATCATTTTTTGAACCGACATATGCTTCATCACTTCTTCGTAAACGCTTTCAAAATTTGGTACACCAAAAGACAGTGCTAAATCAATCTTCTTCACTTCTTTTGGGATTGGTAGACCACAATCTGCTATTACTATTCTGTCTGTATGACCAAGATCACTTAATACTTTAGATATTTCACTGTTTAAAATCCCTGTTTTATACATGCCATTCTCCCTCTATTTCTGAAAGTTTAGGCATACCACCTTGTGCACCCATACCTGTTACTGAATAACTTGCTGCTAAGTTTGCAAAATCTAACGCTTTTTCTAGATTGAATTCTTTCTGTAACGCTACTGCAAATGCACCGTTAAATGTATCACCTGCGCCAGTAGTATCTTTAACTTCTCGTTTATAACCTGGTACTTCTACCTTTTTGTTACCATCGTGATAAACTGCCCCTTTATCTCCTAAAGTAACAATCAATTTATTCGGATATTTTGCTAACGCTTCATCCATATTTCCTTTAAACATTCCGTCACTTTCTGTTTCATTAGGAGTTAAGTAATCAGCTTTTTCAATAACATTATCACTAACTTCTCTAAAAGGAGCTGGATTTAATATAGATGTAATTTCATTTTCCTTACAGTAATCAATTACATGTTCAACTGTTTCACTAGGTATTTCTTGTTGAAGAAGAACGATGTCACCTTTATTAAGATGTGCTAAATGTTTCTCAACATATTCAGGTGTTACTTCGTTATTGGCAGATGGAACAAAAATGATACTATTATCTTGTTCAGCTAATGTTATGTGAGCAGTACCTGACGGCATTTGTGTAACGGGTTCCACACCATCTACTAAAACGTAGTTATTTTGTAGATTTTGATAAATTTCTTTACCGAAATCATCATCTCCTATGCGCCCTACTAAATATACTTCTTCCCCTAATCTTGCTGCTGCCACAGCTTGATTAGCGCCTTTTCCACCTGGTGTAGTGAAAAAACTATCTCCTAATATTGTTTCACCTTTTTCAGGTCTTTTTGAAGCTGAAACTACTAAATCTATAGACATACTTCCTATAACCATAATCTTTTTCATTTTACTCTCTCCTCGTCGATTGTCGTTCTATTAAACTAACGTCTAATATTTGATGATGTTCTCTTTCTTTACCTTCTAGTTGATTGATAAGCTGTTGACAAGCCTTTTTGCCTATTAAATATGCTGGTTGATGAATTGTAGTTAAACTTGGTGTATACATACGAGATAATGGTATATCATCATAACCTACAACTTGAACATCAGAAGGAACTTTAAATTCATGATGTAACAAAGTACGCATAACAGCAAATGCGCTCACATCATTACTACAAATAATACTATCAATATTGTGCTTATGAATCATCGATACTAAATCTTCTTCAATGAGAAAACGTTCATCTACAGTAATGTAAGGGATGTTCTTTTCATCAAAAATAGATTTAGCACCGGATAGTCTTTCGTTAAATGATTTATATTGTAAGTTTTGTTGCATAATTAAAACAGATTTTGTCGAACCTTTAATGACGGCTTGAGCTTGTAACTGTCCACCTTTATAATGATTTGTTTCAACAAATTCATGGTCGGCATACACTCTATCTAATAAAACAAATGGCATATTATATGATTTAAAAGAATCAAATGTTTCTTGAGTAGATAATTGTGATGCAATAATCCCACTACAATTATGCACATTGAATGTGTTTATATACGCTAATTCTTTTTCTTCATTTCCATCACCATTACCTAAAATGATGTGATAACCCTTAGCCATCGCTTCATCTTCAACACCTCTAGCGACAACCGTGAAAAATGGATTGCTAATATCAGGTAATAATAAACCTATCATTTTAGATTTACGTTTATACAATGTCCGAGCTGTTTCATTTGGTCTGTAATTTAAATCTTTGATCGCTTTATTAATCTTCTTTCTTGTTTCTTCTTTGACATACCCACTTCTATTAAGAGCTCTTGAAACTGTCGCCACTGAGACACCAGCGTATTTAGCAACTTCTTTAATCGTAGCCATTCGTTCAACTTCCTTTTGTGTAACCGTTTACATAAAAGGATACCACCACTCTAAAACTATTGCAATACTAATCTAAAAAATACTGACGTTCTTCTTTAGTTGGTAGTTTACATGCTTGCTTAAATTGGATGCGATGTCTTATTTTTGCAAATGAATCGTAACCTAGATTTCTAAGAAAACGAGGCACTATTTTCAATAGGAATGCAAAAATTTTATATTTCTTAATTTGATTCAATAAGTGAATAATAGCATCTGTTTTAGTAAATACTTGTGATTTATCAACTACAACAATTGTGTCTATATTTTTCAATTCAGGTTGAGCTTTAATTAAGTTCTCTCCATATTGCCCTTCTAATTGTGCAAATTGGAATCTCGTTGGAATATTATGATGAATCAACCACATTACTACTCTATTACAATAACCACAATCACCGTCATAGTATACTATAGCCATAAATATCACCTTATTCCTTTCTTTAGTTTTAAGATAACACGATTATAAGAAACATTAAATTAATAAGGGAGTGAACCAGAAATATCATTTTGCTAAAAAGACTTCATAATACCATCCCTATATAATGAAACAGTCCGAGACATTTATATATGTCCTGGACTGTTATTATTGTTATTGAGCTTCTTTAAATTGTTTATATTCTTGTTCGTTAATTGTTATAATTTTAAATCCTATGTATCCAAATATTATAGATATGATTGGGACCGTATAATTAAATACTGCATACATCCCATACTCCAATACGTTTACATTTAAGGTCTGAGCTATAAACACACCACAAGTATTCCATAAGAAAAATACTGAAGTCACTGTTCCACCATCTTCTAGAGCTCTAGATAAATTTTTAGGGTGTAACCTCTTTTCTAAAAACGTATTAATATACATTCTTGATGGTACAACAATTGAAATATATTGTTCTGAGCATGAAGCGTTTGTACCAATACATGAAATAATAACAGAAGCGATTAGTCCACCAGTACCTTTAGCTACTTTCAAAACTTGTGTAATAATTGCCTTCAACATACCTGAATATTCGAGTATTCCACCAAATGTCATCGCAACAATTGTCATAGAAATGGTATAAAACATTGACTCCAAACCACCCCTATTAAATAGTTCTTTTACGAGTTCATTCTTTGTTTCTAACACATATCCTGTTTGTAAAGCTTGAACGCTATCATGAATACTTCCACCTTGAACAAAAATTTGTGATAAAAATCCTAAAATAATACCAACTACCAATGCAGGTATTGCAGGTACTTTTAAGGCTACTAAAATAATAACAATCAGTGGTACTAATAGTAACCAAGGTGAAATGACAAATTTATCAATCATTTCATTATTAATTGCATCAATTTTACCTTGATTAATGTCACCTGCGGAAAATTGTCTACCGAGTATAAAGAAAGCAATTAACGAAATTACAATAGCAGGTACAGTTGTATAGAACATATGCTTAATATGATCGAATAGATTTGTACCAGTTAAACCAGCTGCTAAATTTGTGGTGTCAGATAAAGGGCTCATTTTATCACCAAAATAAGAACCTGATATGATAGCACCAGCAATCATTCCCGCTGGAATATCCATACTCAGTCCTATACCCATTCCGGCTACGCCTACTGTGGCCATCGTAGACCAACTACTACCAATTGCTAAAGATACAATGGCGCATATAATAGCAATGGTCACTAAAAATAATGAAGGCGTAATAAGCTTTAAACCGTAATAAATCATCGTGGCAACTATACCGCCACCTATCCATGCCCCAATGATTAAACCGACTAGTATAATAATAACAATCGCAGGTAGTGCTAATTTTATCCCCTTATACATCATTTCTTCTATATCTTTCCACGTATGCCCATGATAATAGGCAACTATGGCTGCTATAGCTGTCCCTATCATTAAAGGAATATGAGGTGCTAATTCTAAAACAACAACAGTATAGAGCATGCTTACTATCATAAATAGAAACGGAACAATAGCCCATACAAAACTTATATTCTTTGTTGTAGATTCTTTTACCATAATGACTAATCCCCCTATAATAAAGCGCTTACATTTAAAATTGTATAACTTTCCACCATAATTTACAAATTAAATTTTAAAATATAATTTGATTATAAATACAAAAATGCATTGTAAAAGTTAGCCTTTGACTAACTTTTACAATGCATTTCATTAATATTAAAAAGATTTATAATCTAAGCTACATTTAACATATCCAATACTTCTTGCATTATCACTTCAAAATCATCTTTATAATCATCGTTAAAGCGTAATATAACTGCTCTTTCATCTGTTTTTAAGCGGTTTTTTAATATATATTTCTTTTCGAATAGTCTCTTAATGGCACGAGCAGATTTGTTTTGCTTTATGTATCCTTTTTCAATTGCATCTTTAAGGTGTACTTCTTTCACTTCATTTAATTTCATTAAGAAGAAAAATTCATGTTTCTTTAAGCCATACTTTTGTTCAATTACTACAAAGATATTGTCAATTTTATTTTGGTAATCAAAGAATTCAGAACATGAAGTAATTGCTTCTGAATAAGATTGAGTGCTCATTGTTGTAACCTCCTAAAAATTAGTTAATTAAATTATCTTAAAATAATTTTACCATAAAATTAAATAACATCAATATGGAATTTAATAAAATATTTGACATTTTGTGTAAATTAGAATAATTTATATGACTACATACAAAAGAGGTTTATTTTTGAAGACATCTACAATTTTTTTAAATACAAAAAAAGATTATAACGATAACGTTATAATCTAAAAGGAATAAACTATTTCAGTTTTTATTATTTTTATCTTTCAAATAAAATTCTTTGCTTGTGAAAAATTCTCGTGTCAAGTCTTTAACTTTAGGTGATAACATAATAACAGCTATAATATTGGGAATAAGAATGCATGCTAACGCTATATCTAATAAATTCCACAATTGTGTACCTGCCCCAAACGCACCGAGCGCTATAGATAAAACATATACTATTTTCATAATAAATCCAGCTGTTAATCCAAATAAATATTCTGCCATTCTTGAACCATAATAAATAACTACAATTATAGTAGAGAATACAAAGAATACCATTGATATAGAAACAATCCAGCTTCCAAATGTACCAAATGCATCATTAAAAGCTCTAGCTGTCAGTGCAGCCGATTGTTCTTTTGCATCATCTGCTTTCCAAACGTCTGAAACCAATACAACAAACGCTGTTGTACTACATATAATTAAAGTATCAACAACTATTTCACTTACACTCCAAAAAGCTTGTCTCACTGGATGATCTGTCTTAGCAGCAGCGTGAGCAATTGGAGAAGTACCTAAACCTGCTTCGTTTGAATAGATGCCTCGAGCAAACCCCCATCTAACCGTTGTAGCTAAAGCAGCTCCAAAACTACCTCCTAATGCTGCATCAGGATTAAAAGCTTTTTCAACTACTAACGCTATGACTCCCGGTAAATGTTGAATGTTCATTAAAATGATAATAAAACCCATAATACAATATAATCCAACCATAACCGGCACAATCATTTCAGTGAATGTTGCAATTCTTTTAATACCTCCAAACACAACTAAAGCAGCTAACACAGCTAAAATGATTCCTGTATAACCCATATCGATATTGAATGTATCTTCTACCGTGCTTGCTGCTGAATTTCCTTGCACCATAATACTCGGAATGAGTTCCAACATAAGCGCCAATGCAAAAATAAAAGCGAATACTATTCCAACTTTTTTATTTTTCATTCCTTTTTTCATATAGTATGTAGGTCCCCCTACAAATTCGCCTTTACTATTCTTTTCTCGATAATGTATACCAAGTACGTTTTCACTATACTTTAGAGCCATCCCTAAAAATGCAATAACCATCATCCAAAATACTGCACCAGGTCCACCCATCATGATTGCTGTAGGTACCCCTACGATATTTGCTGCACCAACAGTAGAAGATAAAGCAGAAGTTAATGCTTGCCTCGGTGTAATCGTTCCTTCACCTTTAGGTTTTTTATTAATACTGCCAAATGTTTGTTTCATCATATAGCCAAAATGTCTAAACTGTATAAACCCTAAATAAATTGTTAAAAATAAACTAGATACTAATAATAGAGTTACGAGTGGATATCCCCATAACCAATCTGAAAATGCTACTATTTTGTCCATAAACACGTCCCCTTTGTTGTTTATTGATAAGAGCAATTTTAATTATATATATCATATTACAGAAAATTCTATCAATTTAAAAGATAATTTTTCACTTATAAATTAAAAACACCATTTGATATTAAACAAATAGTGTTTTTCAATGAAAATTTATTTTATTTATCCAACGTGTATTACACGACAATGTTTTAAAAATTGATGTGAATATTGTTTTTTTATATCTTCAACTGTCCCATAACATAAACCTATCATTCTCCATTTTGGATTATGGCGGTAGAATGAGTCTTTTTCTAAACTCCATTTTACCATTTTTCCATCATGATTATATCTAGGTAGTGTCATTTCATGACCATCTAAAACATTTAGGAATAGTTGGAATATTTCAGGGTCTATTCGCTCAAATTGATCGATTACAAGCCATTCTCTTTCTGAATTTGTGATATGCCCCGTGATAAATCCTTCACGATAATATAGAGCTCCACTTTCGTTAGGTAAATACCTTCCGTATAACATTTCTTCAGAAAAATCTGGATGTCCTGTTGTATAAATACCTTTAGCAAGCTCGCGCTCTACGTAATGTTTTGCTTTTTTTATACCTTCTTCTTTACTATCACATAACATTAATATAATTGGCTTATCTTTTTTATCTTCTTGTTCTTGTGGAATCGAGACTTGATATTGTTGTGAATTATTTTGAGAAAACTCACCTCTACTCATATCCATCATTGCATCATATTGAGCTTTTGTTAAATTAGCTATAGATTGCTTAGAATTTTCTTGTAAGAAATATAATTTTTTTAATGTTTGATGTCTATTTAGTTCTGCTACACTTATAGGATTAATATCCTTTTCATATCTAATAGTTATGCAAGTTGAATCAGTTCGTCCTGGTTGTGGTGGAAGTTTATGTATACTATCTGTAACTTCACCAACACCAATAATTGAATGATTCGCGTTTTTATTTAAGAATACAAGCTGATCCCCGATTTCAAGTTGTGTATAATAAATATAACCATTTCTTTTAATACCATTCACTGTATGTGTGAAAATAGTATATGTTTCATCTTCTTCAAACTGTATTTCTTCTGAAAGTAAGAAATATCTAGGTATTTTAACTTCTCCTTGTCCTAGGCCAATAATTAATTCAAATTCTTCTTTAGATATACGATTGAATAATTGATCCGTTAGTTGCTTAATACGCAATTCTAAATGTTCACTTCTCTTTAAGTATTCAACTGAAAGCATTGTTAAAGAAGTTTCAAATTTAAAATGAATGCTTACTTTTTGGTTGCCGCCTGTCTGAACATCAATAATTTCCCCATATCCTAATAATCCCACTTGATTTTGGACTTGATAATAAATTACTTTATCACCAGGTTTTGCCGTCTTAAAGGCATGGTAACCTTGAGTAGGATTAAAACTTGCACCCGATTCAAATACTGCAACTTGTCCTTCTAGAGGTTCTGTATGATTCCACCTATTATATCCACAATTTAGCCAAAAGTAGTTTGTTTCTTCAGACATATGTATACTCCTTGTTATAAATAATTATCAATTTTAAACGATTTACTATGTAAATATGACGTTTATTATACTAATCATATTTTTTACATGACATTAATATTAACATTGTATAAGACATTAGCATCCGTGTCTATGTTTACACAAGTAAAAACTGAGACATTATATATGCCTCAGTTCAAGATTAATGTATAAAATTATAACTTGGTACGAGTGAAGCTGGTACAGTTCTGTATGTTAATACACCAGGTGAAGATGTAAAATTCATTTCTGATACTTGAATACTACCGTCATTATTAATGCGTTCAACAAACGAAACATGACCGTAATAACCAGCAGAAGATTGTAAAATCGAACCTACAGCAGGTTTATGATTTACTCTATATCCATCTTTAGCTGCAGCGCTAGCCCAGTTGTTCGCATTCCACCAATAAGTGCTTATTGGTTTACCGATTGCTTTACGTCGATTAAATACGTGCCAAGTACATTGACCCCAATCATATAAATTTTGGTGGTAGAACATAGGAGGTGTATAGCTACCAGTGTTATTAGAGCTTGATTGTCCACCACCTGTTGACACTGAACCACTTACTTTTAATTTTTGTCCCGGATAAATAATGAAATTTGATAAACCATTTAAAGACATTATTTTTTGATATGTTGTACCATATCGAGCAGCAATTACTGATAATGAATCTCCTGATTTAACCGTATAAGTAGTTGTACTAGTAGATGTGTTTGATGAACCCGTATTATTTGAACTTGAACTACTAGAAGTCCCTTTTACTTTTAATTTTTGGCCAGGATAAATAATTGTATTATTCAACCCGTTTAAAGACATTATTTTTTGATATGTTGTGCCATATTTACCAGCAATTACTGATAACGAATCCCCTGATTTAACCGTATAGTACGTCGTTGATGACGTTGAAGTCGATCCTGTATTCGTATTAGACGAACTAGAAGAACCAGGTACTTGAATGATTTGATTCGGAAAAATTAGATTAGAGCTTAATTTGTTTAAGCTTTTAATTTTTGCGATAGTTGTATTATGTTTTTCAGCAATTAACCAAAGTGAGTCTCCGCTCTTAACTTTATATGATGCAGCTTCAGCACTTTGTGATGTTAAAGCTACTGCTACAGAAGCACCTACAAATGCTGTTAATGTCTTCTTCTTCAAAATTAGTTACCTCCATTATCTTACATTTTTATATAAAGATATTAATTCTTCCTAATTATACACTGTTATGGCGCAATTTTATATTACAGTTTTATTTCATTTATATTAATAGAATTATAGAAAAATTCTTTTAAAGACAATTAATTTTTTTATTTATATGATGAGAATACACTGTAAAATTGAAATAAATGACAATATAACAATTTAAGTCCCCACAAAAAAACTGTCGTCAAAGTTATTAACTTTACGACAGTTTAAATGTATATTACAAAACTAATAATCTATTTATTGAAGTATTAACGATAAACCGGCTAATGTTGGCATTAAATTAACTAGAACGCCTCCGATTTTCAACCCCATTGTTATTTCTTTATCTTTAAAAGTACTAATAGCTAATATTAGCCCAATTAAAGCAATAATAAATGGTATCACTGGATTTGGATATTTTGGCTGTTCAAAAAATATTCCTAGACCAGCTATAACGGCACAAACAAGTGATAAATATAAGAATTTTTTCATATTAGTATAACTCCTATCTAGACGTAACTTACTATAACTTCTAGTTGCCCGTTAATGTGATTATCTAAATCATCAGCCGTTAATATGAGGTGACTTCCCGTTGACACTTCATATACATTTCCGTCTGTTATGATTTCACCTTCCCCAGAAATAATACTCACTAAGCAATAATCTCTAGGTTTTCTGAAGTTAAATGTACCTTCTATTTGCCATTTCGTAACAGTGAAAAAGTCGCTTTCTACAAGCATTTGACCTTTTTGTTCATCAGAATCTATTCTCACAGGTGCTACATTTGGGCTTGTTGGTCCTATATTGATAACATCAATACTTTTATCAAGATGTAATTCACGTTTCTTACCATCTTGCTCAATTCTATCGTAATCATAAATTCTGTAAGTAGTATCTGAGTTTTGTTGCGTTTCTAGTATCATAATACCTTCTCCGATTGCATGCACTGTACCACTTGGCACATAGAAAAAGTCTCCCTTTTCAACTTTAACGCGCTTGAATAAATGATCCCAATCTTCATTTTGAATATATTCTTCAAGCTGTTCTTTCGAATTTGCATAAGTTCCGTATATAATTTCTGCGTCTTCTTTTGCGTCAAGAACATACCAGCACTCAGTTTTACCAAACTCACCATTTTCATGTTCGTGTGCATATTCATCATCTGGATGAACTTGTACAGATAATTTTTGGTTTGCATCTAATATTTTCGTAAGCAATGGAAATTTCTTTTCTGAAGGATTTCCAAATAATTCAGGATGGTCTTTCCAAACCTTATCCAATGTTTGACCTTCGTAAGCTCCATTGGCAATAACATTAGGTCCATTTTGATGCGCTGATATACCCCAACATTCCCCAATATTACCATCAGGAATGTCGTAGCCCATTTTTTCTAAATTACGTCCTCCCCAAATACGCTCTTTAAATACGGGTTTCAATACTAATGGAGACATTTAATCATCCTTTTCTTTTTTGTCGTTAAAAATATATGTAAGTTCAATTAATTAAATTAAATATATACCCTTCGTGATTGTACCATATAGTGCTTTACTTATGAAATACTGAAATGGCAGTGGGAAGGAAATCTCATTTTTCTAAAAAGACTTCATAGCCTCATCCTAGAAAGAATGAGACTACATTTTAACTTATTATTTACTCCAATATATATCTCCACCAGGTCCTAATGGTAAACCTAGTAAGAACCATATAATCATAAATATAGGCCAAACAATCGCCAATACAATCGAATATGGCATTAAACTAGAAATTAATGTTCCAAGTTTCATATTCTTATCATATTTTTGAGCATATGATAGTAATAGTGGTAAGTAAGGCATCATCGGTGTTATTGGATTTGTGATTGAATCTCCTATACGATAAACCATCTGTGTAAACGCGGGATGATATCCTAATAACATAAACATAGGTATAAATATTGGTGCTAATATCGCCCATTTTGCGGATGCGCTACCTATTAGCAAGTTAATTAAACAACTTAATAATATTAATCCTATTATTAACACTACACCATTTTGACCTTGTAATAATTCTGCGCCTTTAACTGATATAACAACACCTAGGTTGCTCCAATTTAAATACGCTAATAATTGTGAAGCAAAAAATACAATTACGATAAAACTTCCCATTGTCGCCATTGAATCAGTTAACATTTTCCCTAAATCTTTTGTATTTTTAAGTTTACCTGACATAATTCCATAAACAAAACCGGGAACAAAGAAAACAACAAGAATGATTATACCAACACCATCCATTAATGGCGATTCTTCGATTAAGCTTCCAGTTTTAGCGTTTCTTAGCCAGCCATTTTCAGGTATTGATAAAGCTAATAAAATAACTATAACCGCAAAGAAACTCCAATTAGCAAACTTTAATGCTTTGTTTTCTTTAGATGTTATTTCATTATCATCACTTGAACTATCTGTTTCTTCTTTATATGTACCTAGACGTGGTATAACAATTTTCATACTTACAAAATAAATTGCTGGTAATAAAATGATAGAAGATGCTGCTATAAAATACCAGTTCATAGCTACGTTCAACGAAATATCTTTGCTAATAATTTCAGCTGCTGGTTTGGTAAATGCATAAACAAGCGCATCACTCATACCTAAAGTTAAATTAGCTGCAAACGCCCCTAAGGCAGAAGCATATGCCATCGCTAAACCAGCTATCGGATGATAACCAAGTTTAATAAAAACTAATGCCGTCAAAGGTGGTAAAACTACTGGAGCTGCATCTCCAGCAGCATTCCCAATAATACCTACAAATATAATAATGGGTACTATAATTTTCTTAGGCGCTTTATTAACTATCATTATCATTAATTTATCAAAATATCCTGTTTTTTCTGCTACACCTATTCCGAGCATAACTGCAAGTACAAGGCCTAATGCTGGGAATTCGGAAAAGTTTGTTATAGATTCACTTAATATTTTAGAAAAACCTTCTCTAGAAATTAGATTTGTTACTTCTACTGTTTTTCCTGTACCTGGGTTTTCTACTTTTATATTGAACAAAGATACAAACCAAGATAGTACAATTAATCCTACACATAAAAGGAAAAATAATATACTTGGATCTGGCAATCGGTTTCCTGCTTTTTCTATGAAGTTTAAGAATCTATTAATAATAGAAACTTTTCTCTTTGTCTGATTCATAATAGCCCCCTTAATATAAGAAATTAGAAATATTATATCATAAAATATCTATATATTTTGAATTTTCTGACGATTTGTAATGTATGATTTTATTATTTATATAAAATCTATTTATTCGGTGTAATTTGGATATTATTTTTTTAATAATTAATATTGCTAAACTCTTGAAGGGACCTTATACTTAAGATACAAATATTAAATTGTAATAAGCTTTTTCATTATTGCAATGATAAGTTACAGTTTATTATTTTACTGTGAGAAGTCTTTATATATGATTATGAAATGGAACGGATGGGTTATACATACCCAAAGCGATAAGCATCCTGAAGCTTATCGCTTTTTATTTTTATAAATAGTTTATAACGAATAGAGGCCGAGACAAATGTCTCGGCCTCTTTCGGTTTATTGAGCAAGTGTTTCGCCTCAAGCTTTATTTAATATCATTAATCATCATCTAATGTGTTTTAATACTGCGTTTTCAACTTCAGACAAATGAAATGCCATTTTTTCTTCAGCTAATTTACTATTTTGACTTTTTATAGCTTCGTATATATCTTTATGTTCATTATAGAGCTTCTCAATCGATTTGCTTTTTGTATATAAATATATTCTTCTTGTTTCTTTCATAGTATGTTGCATTAATTCTGATACATTGCGCAATAGCTGTTTTAACATGTAATTATTTGAAGCATCAGCAATAGCAAGATGGAATCTTAAATCTGAAGCTTCTCCTAATTCATTTTTTTTAATTGCTACTTTCATATCAAAAAGTGCCGCTTCAATTTCCTTAAGATTATTTTCATCACGATTAGATGCTGCCAATCTTGCTACACCAACTTCAACTATATTACGTACTTCTAATAAATTTTCGATGTCTTCCACATTAGCATTAATTGCTTCAAGATTAAATTTTGTTTCTTCTCTATTTATAACAAAAGTTCCTTGTCCATGTTTAATATCGACATATCCCATTGCTCGTAAAGCATTCAATGCTTCTCTAATAGTAGCTTGACCAACACCAAAACTCTCAGATAATGCTTTGATTGACGGTAATCGATCACCAGGATTTATACGACCTTCGTTAATATCAAATATGATGACATCTGCAACTTTTTCATATAATTTCTGATTCGATATTTTCATTTTTTATTTCTCCACCTTGTAAAATCATTAGTAGAGCAATTATATCATTTTATATTTTTGACTTGATCACATTTTAAGATTTTTTAGAAAATTCCCTTTCAATGCTTGAAATTGCTTCTTCTAATGTTGCTCCTGTTGATAATGATACGCTCGCTAGAAATGCGCCTTCAACAATAGGCCCGTCAACTTTATATAATTTATAATCACCTTCGTATAAATCAATAGCCATTTCCAAGTTCATTTCTGCTGACCCAATATCGTAAAATAACAATGCATCTTCTGTCAGTTCATCGATGATTTCGTTAACTGTATCGATACTTGTTCCTATCTCACCTTCATTATTTCCGCCTTTAGCAATTACTGTTACATCTGGTGACATTTGTGCTAACAAATCTTTCACACCTTGTGCTATATCTTTACTATGACTAATAATTCCTATTGTCGCCATTTTCTACACATCCTCACTTAAAGCATTCAATACAAATACCATACTCTGTGCACCTGGATCGATATGTCCAATTGAATCCTTTTTGAAATATGCTGCTCTACCTTTAGTAGCTTCTAAATCTTTCGTATCATCTGCAAATTGTTGTAATTGTTCTTTACTTATAGATTGATTGTTTTCTAAGTACTCAGATGTTTTTTGTAGCACATCATACATCGTTTTTTCGCCACCAGAAACTTTACCTCGTGTTGCTACAGCATTTTTAAATTCATCAATGTATTCTTTCAAATTATCTTGATTAATTTCATCATAGTTAAGAGAAGCCATTTTTACAAAACTAAATCCATAGAGTGGACCAGACGCCCCTCCTACAGAACTCATTAATGTCATACCTGTTGATTTCAAAACTTCACTTAACGTATCCCCAGAAATTTTCTCGTCAACTGCTTTGAAACCTCTCAGCATATTAACGCCATGATCCCCGTCACCAATTGCTCTGTCTAAGTCTGTTAAAAGTTGTTCTTCTTGTTCAAAAGTATTTCTTAAATCTTTTAATTTTTTAGTTAATAAATCTGCATCCATGGATAAATCCTCCTATACGAAATATTTACTTTCTGTCGGTGCATCAAAAGCATCGCGATATTCATCATCATAAGGTACTAAAGTAATAGAAAAACCTTGCATATCTAAAGCTGTCATATAATTACCGATTAAATATTTTTCGATATTTAATTCATTTTTTTTAGCATATTCATTAAAGTAATGTGAAACAATCGCTAATTCAGAATCTGGAGTTGCACCCATGCCATTAATCATTACGATTAATGTTTTATCTGATATTTCTTTCTCTAATTCGTGCATTAACCTTTTAATTATTTCATCGATTGGTTCGATATTCTCTTGATATATACCACGTTCACCATGAATACCGATTCCTATTTCCATTTGATTCTCTTTTAAATCAAAACCGTATTGACCAGTAGTTGGTACTAAACAAGGATAAATAGCCATACCAATTGTTCTTATCTTTTCGATAAATGTTTCTGTTCTACTCTTTATATCAGCGAGATTGAATCCATTATCAGATAAGAAACCTGCATACTTATGGACTAAGACTGTTCCGGCCACACCTCTTCTATCTTCTATGTTTTCGATAGATATATCATCTCTCACCACGATTGACTCACAAGAGATACCTTCCATCTCAGCCATTTCTTGCGCCATCTCAAAATTCATTACATCCCCTGCATAATTTTTCACTATTAAAAGAACACCTTCATCTGTAGCTACATGTTTGATTGCTTCTAAAATTTTATCAGGAGTAGGAGATGTAAACACTTCACCACATACAGCTGCATCTAACATACCCTCTGCCACATAACCAGCATGAGCAGGTTCGTGGCCTGAACCTCCTCCAGAAACTAAAGCAACACCTTTTGTTTTTAGTTTTTTTCTTACTACTACATTTTCACTTATTATTTCAACCGCATCATCCATTATTTCAATGCCTTTTAACATATCAGCAACAAAATTTGTTTTTTCTTTCATTAATTTCTTCATACTATGACCTCCCGATTGAATTCTATTACCTCAATACTATTATAAAACGTTTAAGGTAGTAAGCGTTAACAATATGGATATATATAAAATCCATACACAAGAGACATTATCAAGAATTCGTATTAGCTGCATTTAATAATACGTTAATCTATAAAAGTCATGTTATGCATGGATTTTATACTAAGTTATTTATTTTATTTGATACACTCTTGTTTCAAAAGGTTTTAACTTTTGTGTTTTTTCAATATCTCTATAATTATTCAGTAATAAATCATAATATTCAATTTTAAAAGCTTTAGATATATCTGCTTCTTCACTAGTTAAATTACACATTATAATAACTTGATTGTTATCAAGCTTTCTCTTATAAGTATAAATTTGTGGATGATATTCATCTACTAATTCATAAACACCATAATTAAATACATTATTAGATTTTTTAAGTTTAATTAGCTTTTTATAGTAACTTAAAATTGAATCTTCATCTTCTAATTGTTGTTCAACATTTATACTTTTATAATTAGGATTTACATGGAACCAAGGTCTTTCTTTTGAAAATCCTGCATAATCAGTTTGATTCCATTGCATCATTGTTCTCGAATTATCTCGATTTACTTTACTGAAATCATGTAATAATTGCTCTACGTTTTCTCCATTTTCTTTTTTTAATCTAACTTCATTTTTGACTGATACATCATTAAATTCTTCTAATGATTGGAATGGATAGTTAGTCATACCTATTTCTTGTCCTTGATATATAAATGGCGTCCCTTTTTGTAAGAAATAATTCGTCGCATGACTTGTCGCACTTTCATACCAATAATGTTGATCGTCTCCCCACGTTGAAACAAGTCTTGGTTGATCGTGGTTTTCAATAAATAAAGCATTCCAACCCTTACCTTCTAATTGGTTTTGCCATTTGGTCATAACTTCTTTATATCTTTGAATGTCGAACCCTGCATCTTCAGTATTCCATAATCCTAAGTGCTCAAATTGAAATATCATATTAAATATTCCATTTTCAAACCCGACCCAATTTTCAGCATCATATGGAGAAACACCGTTCGCTTCACCGACTGTCATGATATCATACTTATTAAAAGTTTCGTCTCTTAGCTCTCTTAAATGTTCTAAAATACCTGGCCTATTTGTATATCGCTCGAACGCAGGTTTAAAATTCGTTTCATTTTCAGCATATTCAATATCACCATCTTCAAATGATTTTTGAATATGTGTAATGGCATCTACTCTAAATCCATCAATTCCTTTATCAAACCACCAATTAATCATCTTATATAATTCTTTTCTAACATCTGCATTTTCCCAGTTAAGGTCTGGCTGTTTTTTACTAAATATATGCAAATAATATTCATCAGTTTCATTTGTTTTTGCCCATGCAGAACCATTAAAAATACTTCCCCAGTTATTGGGATCTTTATTATTATTTCCTTCTTTCCAAATATACCAATCTCTCTTAGAATTTTTTTTACTGGATTTTGATTCTATAAACCATGGATGTTCATCTGAAGTATGATTTATAACTAAATCTAAAATTAATTTCATACCGAGATCATGCGTTTCTTCTAGTAATAAATCAAAGTCCTCCATCGTACCGAATTCTTCCATTATATCTTGATAGTCACTTATATCGTAGCCATTATCATCATTAGGTGACGTAAAAATTGGAGAAACCCAAATTACATCAATTCCTAAATCTTTTAAATAACTTAATTTCTCTCTTATGCCGTTAATATCACCTATCCCATCGTCATTAGAATCTTTAAAACTTCTTGGATAAATTTGATAACATACAGCTTCTTTCCACCAAATACGCTCTTCCATATTTAAACATTCTCCTGTCTTTTTGTAGATGCTCTTTCTATAATCTCAGTCGGTATAATAGTGTTTTTCTTAATTATATGTGGATCTTCTATTAATTTAATCATGGCTATACCTGCTTCTTCCCCTAAATATTCAGGATGAATATTTACAACTGTTTGGGGTGGCGAAGCAGATTCATTAATGAAAGAATCATTAAATGTTGCAGTCATTACATCATCAGGAATTCTTATGTTGTAGTGATACAAAACACTTAATAAATTTATATTTAACATGCTATCTGATGTAATAATTGCGCTTGGAAATACTTCTTGTTCCTTCATTTTCTTAACGACTTCCATAATTTCATTTCTTTCAGGTCGTGCATTAAAAATATGAAATTCATTAACATTATTTTTTAAGCAAACCCTTTTAAACCCTTCAATTCGATCTATTGCCACTGCATACGAATCTGGTTCAGCAATAAAAGCTAAATGGTTATGTCCCTTATCTATCATAAACTGCGTCATTAATTCGCTCGCTTCAATATTATCGTTATCAATATGAATAATATCTCGTTCTTGTAGTTGCTTGCCTATAACAACAAACGGGAATTTATTTTTTTTAAGTAATTTTATAATTGGATCATTTTCTTTTGAATACAGCATGATAAATCCATCAATAGATTTAGATTTCATTAAACTTTCTACTTCTGCGATTAATTCTTCTGACTCAATCGCAGTGGTCATAATCGTAGAATACGCTCTTTTTTTACATGCGATAGATATGCCCATCAATACATCGGTAAAGAACGGATTTTGAGTCATTTCTTTAGATGCTGTCTTTAAAATTAATCCTATTGTTTTTGTTTTTTGAGTTACAAGTGTTCTTGCAGCTACATTAGGTTCATAACCTAATTTTCGCATAACAGCTTTTACTTTTTTCGATGTATTTTCACTGATGCTTTTATGACCGCTTATTACTCTTGAAACTGTTGAAGGGGCTACATTAGCCTCTTTTGCGACATCTTTAATTGTAACCACAAAACCACTCCTTATTATCCTTTAGTTGCACCTGCAGTTAATCCAGTGACTAAATATCTTTGTAAAAGTAAAAATACGATTGAAATTGGGATTGCTATCATCATAGCACCTGCAGCAAAAACTGTGAAATTATTACCGAACTGGTCATTTATAAAATTAAATAATCCAACTGCCAATGTATATTTTTCGGGACTTCTTAATAAGATTCTAGGTAATATAAAGTCCATGAATGGTCCCATAAAATTAAACAGTGCTACTACTGCTAATATCGGTTTAGCTAAAGGCAACATAATTGTGAAGAATATTCTCATATGCCCAGCACCATCCATTTTGGCTGACTCATCTAATTCTTTTGGTATTGTATCAAAATACCCTTTCACTAAAAACGCATTCATCGGTATTGATCCACCGATATAGATCAAAGTTAGCCCAAATAATGAATCTAAAAGACCGATAGTATTTAACAAGATATAAATAGCTACCATCGCCATTAAAACAGGAAACATTTGAAGTATTAAAAATGCTATTAACCCATATTTTCTACCTACAAATCTATATCTTGAAAAAGCATAAGACGTTAAACCTACAAATATAACTGAAAATAATGCATTTGCAGTCGCAACGATTAATGTGTTTTTATACCAAGTTAAATAATCACTAGAAGGATCTGTTAATAAAAATATATAGTTTTTTAGCGAAGCATCTTTAGGTATCATACTTGATCCATATAAATTTGAACCCGAGTTTAAAGATAATCCTAATGTCCATAATAACGGATAAATAATGATAATAAACATAACAGCCAAAATACTATACATCAAAATAGCTCTTAATATATTTTTGTTTTTCTTATTCATTAAATATCCCCCTCATCTTTAAACGTACTTGTTTTTCTAAATTGTATAAATGCAATTATTGCGATAAATATCCCAATAATTAATGAAATAGTAGCTGCCATATTATAGTTTTGCATATCGAATGTTAAGCGATAAACCCATGATATTAATATATCTGTACTTCCTGCGTTTTGGCCTGATACTGGCGGTCCACCTTTATTAAATAAATATATAAGGTTAAAGTTATTAAAATTACCTGCATATTGCATAATCAATAACGGAGCAGTTGCAAACAAAATATGAGGAAATGTTATGTTTCTAAATTTCTGCCAACTTGAAGCGCCATCCATATCAGCCGCTTCATACCAATCTGATGAAATACTTTGTAATACACCAGTAAATAAAGCAAATACAAAAGGAAAACCTAACCAAACTTGAATGAATATCAAAGCTATTTTCGCCCAAAATGGATCGTTTAACCACGCTGGTGCTATACCTAATAAGGGTTGCAATATATCATTATTTATTGAACCAAAATCATCGTTAAATATTGCTGCAAATATTAAAATAGTAACAAATGATGGTACTGCCCATGGAAGAATCAATACTGTTCTAATTAATTTTTTAAACTTTACCAACGGGTGATTTACAATTATAGCCAACAATAATGCCAACACAATTTGTAAAGTTGTAGCTACTAGTGTCCATACAATTGTCCAAGTTAATACATTAAAAAAAGTTGTCTTCCAAATAGGAACAGTTAATAACGATTTAAAATTATCAAAGCCAACCCATTCTAATAAATTTCTAGGAGGTGCATTATATAAATTATAATTCGTGAAAGCTAAAAAACACATAAATAGTAATGGAAATACTACAACAAAAATTAATAAAAAAATACCTGGTGAAATCAATAAATAAGGGAATGTTTTATCCCATGTTGCAACCATACGTCCTTTACTATCTTTAATTTCGTGACCTCGGTTATATTGTTCGGCGTTTCTATATGCATCGATTATATTTACAACGTAAAGTGTGATAGCAAATGCTATAAGTATGAGGGATATAATCCCTTGCGCTAACAATACTCTTGAATCATCTAGTTTTGGCACTGTACCAAGCGTAAATAACCCCCAAAATCCAATGTTCATAAACTGATAAAAAACACTTATAAAACTAATAAAAAATATAATAAAAATACTGCCTTTTATGTATCTTTTATTATAAAATTGTCCAACACCTGGAATAACGGACAATATCCCAGCTAATTTAGGATTTCTATTCTTCATATTTGACACCTTCTTTTATTTTTTAGATGCATTCATAATTTTCACCTGTTCGTCTATATTACTTTTTGCTTCATCTAATGCTTCTTTTGAATCTTTCCCATTTGACATAAATATCGCTGCATTTCCCATAGGATCCCAGACCTGACTCATTTCTGGAATATTAGGCATTGGAACAGCATTTTGTGCTTGTTGCTCATATGGTCTTAGAAGTTCATTTTTAGATGAAACATCTGTACGTCCTGTAATTTCTTGCATATCGTCAGTATATTTCTGCATGTTCTTTTGATTTGTTAGAAATAATAATAAATCTTTAGCCCAATATTTCTCCTTACTGTACTCTGATATAAACCAACCACGAACACCTAAAAATGGTTTCATTTGTTTGCCATTATCTTTAGGTAAAATCGCTGTACCAAAATCGTCACCTAATTCTTCTTTAAACTCTGAAGTTTGCCATGGACCAGTCACAAACATGCCAACTTTTCCTTCTTTAAATAAACCAACAATGACATCTTGATCTGCTGACTTTGTGATATAACCTTTTTCATACCATGATTGCAGTCTTTTGCCACTTTCTACTACAGCTTTATCATTTACTGCTACATCTGTAGTATCAAACCCGTTATCTTTTTCTTTAAAAATGTATCCGCCTTGTGAAAATAAAAATGGGTAATTAAAGTAAAAGTTTTTAGCATCAAACATGAAACCATATTGTTTTTTATCTTTATCAGTTATGTTTTCAGCAATTTTTTCTACATCTTCCATAGTCTTTGGTGGTGTTTTTACAAGCTTTTTATTATAAACAACAGCCGTTGATTCAACTATTACTGGTAATGCTAATTGTTTACCTTCGTAGTTTAATGCATCTAATGCATCTTTTGAATATCCTTCAAGTTCTTCTTCTGTAAAATCAATTTCTGCTGCCAATCCTTGTAAGTATGCATCTCCTGCTCTATCCTGAGGTTGAAAGAATAAATCAGGTCCTTTTCCAGAGGGGCCGTCTAAAGATAAATTGTCAACTTGGTCATCTTGTGCAGTGTTTTTTAGAATAATTTCTATTCCTGTTTTTTTAGTGTATTCTTTCGTTACTTCTTTATAGAAAGACATTTGCCTATCTCCATCAACCCACATTGTTAACGATTCAGGTTTTGAAGTCTTTTCATCATCATTTAAAGCTTTATCAATATCTTCTTGTGTACGTTTTGGACCACAACTTACTAATAACGTAACAACTAGTATCACTGAGCAAAATTTTATTATTCGCTTCATATGCTCTCCTTCTTTCAAGTGTTAATTTGACACTGATTTAATTTTTTATTTTTTCTCCGGTTTCTTTATCAAAGAAATGACATTTATTTAAATCGATGGCTAATTCAATTTCTTCATTAGGATTTACTACTGTTCTTGCATCTAATTTCGCTGAAAATTCAATGTCACTAAACAAACCATGTATCATTATTTCTGAACCTAATAATTCACTTACTAATACTTTTGTTTTGAATGTTGTATCCCGATGTGCTGATATAAATATTGGTTCATCGTGAATATCTTCTGGTCTTATACCAAATCTTATGTCTTTCCCATCATAACCAGCATTTGTTAATAATCTTGTCTGTCTCTCATTCAACTTAATCACTTGATCGCCTATTTCTAAGTTATCTTGATTTATTTTTGCATCGAAAATGTTCATTGCAGGTGAGCCAATAAATTGAGCAACAAACTCATTTTCTGGCGAATCATACACTTCTCTTGGTGTACCTATTTGCATGATATCTCCATCTTTCAATACAACGATGCGACTTGCCATTGTTAATGCTTCAGTTTGGTCATGTGTTACGTAAATTGTTGTCGTTTGTAGACGTTCATGTAATTTCAAAATTTCAGTCCTCATTTGAACACGTAATTTTGCATCTAAATTAGATAAAGGTTCATCCATTAAAAATACTTTAGCATCTCTAACAATCGCTCTACCTAAAGCTACTCTTTGTCTTTGTCCACCAGATAAAGCTTTAGGCTTTCTCGGTAAAAATTCTTTTAAACCTAAAATTTCTGCAGCATATTGTACCCTTTTGTCTATTTCTTTTTTATTCATTTTTCTAAGTTTTAAGCCAAAAGCCATATTATCGTATACTGTCATATGTGGATATAAAGCATAATTTTGAAATACCATCGCTATATCTCTATCTTTAGGTGCTACATCGTTCATTCTTGAACCATCAATAGAAAATTCTCCATCCGTTATATCTTCTAGCCCTGCTATCATCCTTAATGTTGTTGATTTGCCACACCCTGACGGACCGACAAACACTATAAATTCTTTGTCTTTAATATGTAAATTAAAATCATTAACCACCGTATTTCCTTTATCATAGGTTTTCTTAATATTTTCTAATTTTAAATCGGTCATATGATTCCCTCCGTTAATTGAAATCGCTTTCATCTTTAAATATAAACTTATCATATGTGTAATTTAACAATTTGTCAATGAATTTTACGCAAACGTTTGCATTTATATTTATATGCATATATTAGCTTTATAAATACTTATCTATAATCTAGCGCAAACGTTTGTTTTAATAATGTATTTTATTGTTGCAATTTTAGTTCATAGGGTGTACTATATGAAAAGTAATAAGTACAGGAGGTGTACTAATGGAAAATAATGAATTAAAAAAAGCATTTAACCTATTTCAAGAATCTATTGTTAACATTCATAGCGAAGTAGCAAAAATTTTAAATAAGTCTGGGTTAGATGAAGTAATCTCTAAAGAACAATTTCAAACTCTAAAAATTATTAAAGAATCTCCTAAATGTACATTTAGCTTTATAGCTCAAAGACAAGGTGTTTTTAAAACAGCAATATCGAACAGAATTAATAAACTAAAGCATTTAGATCTTATTTCAATCCAACAAGGTGAAGATAAAAGAGAAAAATCTGTATTGCTAACTGAAAAAGGATTATCTCTTGTTAGTCGTACTGAAGATATAATCTATGAAACTTTTAGTCGTAAATTATCTTCTCATTTCTCTGATCAAGAAATCATCACATTCGTTAAACAGCTCCAAAAAGCAAATAATCTTATAACTGGAAAGGATAATGCTAAACATGTTTGATGATATAAAAAACTTATGGACACATAAATTTATGCTCATTTCTTTAATAGCAATCATGCTTTTACCGCTTATTTATAGTTCTGTATTCGTGGGGTCTTTGTGGGATCCTTATGGTAAAACTGACGAATTAAAAATATCAATAGTCAATTATGATAAAGGCGGCGAAATTAATGGTGAGAAGACGAATATAGGTAATGACGTCGTTGATAAATTAAAGGATAATGATAAATTCAAATGGGAGTTTGTAGAACAATCTACTGCAGATAAACATTTAGAACGTGGTGAATCTTATGCAGTTATAACAATACCTGAAAATACAACTAAAAACGCTGGGTCCATGTTAGATAAATCTCCAGAAAAAATTGATTTAAATATTAAAACAAACCCTGGATATAGTTATACTGGTTCTCAAATTGCAACTAAAGCAGTAACAGCAGTTGAAGATAACCTAAGTAGTTCTATTCGAGACAAATACATTACAGAAGTATTTAATGGCATGAATAAACTTACAGATGGTTATAAAGATACTTCTAAAGCTTTAGGACAAATGTCTGATGCAGAGTCCCAACTTATAGATGGTAATCAACAAGTTGAATCTGGGTTAGAACAAATGGCACCTATGGCCGGAGCTCAAGGAGAGCAACTTCTACAAGGTAGTAAGCAAGTATCACAAGGTCTAAACGAACTACAAGCTAATAATAATAAATTGAAAGATAATATTGATAAAGCTATTAAACAGTCTGAAGGCCAATATTTTAATAAGAAAAATACAGATTCCATCAATAAACCAGTTAAATCAAGTGAAAACGACTTAACTGAAGTAGATAATTATGGTCAAAGTTTCGCACCATATATTCTTGCATTAAGCTTATATGTCGGAGCAGTAGCCTTTGCTGCAGTTTATCCAATAGATAAACGTATGGGAGATTCAACAGGAATCAAATGGTGGTTAAGTAAATTTGTTATTTATTTCTTACAATCTGTAGGTTCAGCACTCGCACTAGCAGTACTATGTCTATATATATTTGATATGGATATCGCCAACCATGGATATTTCACACTGACACTTCTATTATGGAGTTTAGCAGCTTATATGATTGTTACTTTCTTAACTGTAGTATTAGGTAATATCGGTAAATTCTTAGCAATCATATTATTAATTTTACAGTTAGGTTCAAGTGAAGGTACTTTCCCTATTCAATTATCAGGCAAGTTCTTCCAAGACTTACATCCATTTTCTCCAATGAGCTATGTCATTAAAGCATTAAGAGAAAATATATTTAACTTTACAAGCGACGTAACGTACTTACAATCTATGTTGATTATTGGAAGTATTGCAATTGTTTTTGCATTACTATCAATGCTTGTTTATACAATACGTTCTAAATATCCAAACTTTAGACGTAAAGCAAACGAAAACGATTATTAATATAGCTACGTATCCCTATTTAAAAAGAAGCTGGAACATTATAAATGTTCCAGCTTTTTTGATTTTAGGTTAGAAAAAGTAAATTCGTGAGTCTATTTAATCGTAAATCCAACAAGAGAGGATCTATTTGGATTTTCGGCTTAGTTAATCCAACAAAATGGCTCTTATTGGATTTTCGGCGTAATTAATCCAATAACATGCCCTCTATTTGGATTTTCGACTTTATTAATCCAACAAAATGGGCTTTACTTGGATTTTCGACTTAATTAATCCAATAACAATATATTCTATCCAAAAAAGAGCCAGAGATTTATATCTCAAGCTCTTTTTTTAATATATTTCTTAACTATATTTATTTTTCTTCATAGTCTATTACAATTTTACCTATACTATTTCCTTTTTCTATCATTTCATGAGCTTTTGTAATTGTTTCTACAGTTAAGCCTTTTAATGTTTGATAATGTGTTGTTTTAATAGAGCCTCTATCTATTAATTTCATCAATTCACTTAAATATTTATGATGTTGTTTCATATCTTCAGTTTCATATTTAGGTCTTGTAAACATAAATTCAAATGAAAATGAAACACTTTTATCTTTTAATAAATTTAAATCTACTTTATCCATAAAATTAACTAACGCTACAATTTTACCTCTAGGCTTTATCATTTCTGCCATTACTGCAAAGTATTCATCACTATTATGCGTATCAAAAATATAATCTACTTCATTGATACGGTGAGCTTTTAATTCATCTGGTAAATGGTGTTTATGATTTAATACAATATCAGCGCCCATTTTTTCAGACCATCTTCTTGTTTCTTTTCTAGAAGCTGTAGTGATTACAGTTAAACCTAGATGTTTTCCAATTTGAGTTGCTATTGAACCAACACCACCAGCTCCATTAATAATCAGTAATTTCTTCCCTTCATTATCTTCAGGGTTTGTTGATATATTTAACCCTTCGCATAGCGCTTCAAACGCTGTAAGTGAAGTTAAAGGTAATGCAGCAGCTTCTACATTGGATAAATGTTCTGGTTTAATACTTACTAGTCTTTCATCAACGAGTTGATATTCTGCATTAGAACCTTGTCTTATGTTAGATCCTGAGTAGTATACTTCATCTCCAACATGGAATAATTCAACATCATTTCCAACCGCTTCTACAACACCTACTGCATCATAGCCTAATACTTTGTAATCATCGTAGTTTGCCGTTCGTAACTTTGTATCTACTGGGTTAATACTTGCTGCTTTTACATTTACAAGTATATCTTTACCTTCAGCTTTAGGCGTAGGTAAGTCTAATTCTTCAAAACCGTTTTCTTCATTTAAATCAAAGCCATTTTTAAATCCAATTGCTTTCATTTAATCCCCACCTCTTGTTTTATTTTATAAAGGCTTACTATAATAGTTATGATTTTCATCTAAAACCATACCTAATTTTTGATATAGTTTGTTTCCAGCTACATTTGTTTTCTCAGTCTCCAAATACATTATCTCATACCCATTTTCTTTACCATATTGAAATGCTTGGTTCATGAGTTTCTCACCAACGTGTTTACCACGTGCTTGCTCAGTAACAAACAAATCATTAATAATAAGTAGTTGTGACATTTTCATCGAAGAAAGCATCGTATATAATTGTATAAATCCAATAACATCATTTTCTTCTTCAGCTATAAATATAGTAGCATTTTTATTTTTTAAATTATTATACAGAAATGTATTAGCCTGTTCTTTATTAGATTTTTTCCCCGCATGAACACGATATGCATTAAAAATTGGTACAATTCGTGAAATGTCATCTTCGTTAATTTTTACGATATTCAATTGTATATCCCCCTGTTTATCTATAAAAATTTATCTATCACTCATAATTGTGTTTTCATCAGCTTTAAGTTTCGGTCTTACTACAAGTTCGCCACTACATTCTGGGCAAACATAATATAGATTTTCTGCACAATCACGGCAAAAAGTATGTTCTTTAACACAAATAAAAGCATTACTTTTTTCATGGAAAACATAATCGCAATTGTCGCATTTTGTTTTCATTTCCAATACCATCTCTATCACTCCATTATTGTATGTTAATATTGATTATAATTATCATATCATTTTTTAGTATTTAATATTAATATGAAGGTGATTATATTGGAAAAAGAACTTGTCGGTAAATGTAAGATTTGTCAAAAGAATATTTATTGTAACAGTGGTTTTATAGAAGGTATTGTTTTAGAAGATAAGACATTAATTTGTTTTAAATGTACAAAAAAACAGGCTGAGACATAATTAAATGTCTCAGCCTAATTAATTATACACCTTGATCGAGTTTATCCATCATAGTTTTCATCAATTTTATTTGTCCAGTATGGTAATTAGTATGCGTAACACCAAAAGGTATTGTTTCAGCAAAAGTTGTCATATTAGCTAATGGCTCATTTCGTTTACGATCTAATTGGTCATCTACAATATTTAATATTCTGTCTAATTGTGTATTTAAAATACCTTTTAGTTCTTTAAATGTTGGTTCAGCGCCAGTAAAGCTTTGAGGTGAAGTACCAGGTGCAAATGACTTTCCTAATTCAGCCCCTAAAGTATTCTCTTCCTCAGTCGTACCAAAAACAAATGTTTCATTCGCAACTATGATATGACCTAGCTGCCACTTAATATTATTATTAGCCAACTCTAACTGAAAGTCTGCCTCTTTCTCATCAATATCTTTTATAATATTTGATAACATATTATAAGAAATTTCAAACTGTTCTTTTAGCATATAAATCTTCCCCCTATTATTATTTCATTAATATGAAATATCTCCTCATGATTTGGAAGTTAATCAAGTGACTTTCTACTTTATCTTAATATCCTATATACAACATAACTTGTTATAGCATATGTATCAAGAAACAGGCTTTATTCCATGACTGTATAGTGAGTATAATTTTATCGTATATTATTTAACCAATAGTCAATCTAATATATCTAGAAAACTTTTAGCTTATATATTCTTTTCTGCTACAACTATATAAAAAGGCTGATTAGCAATTTTACCTTCTGGATAAAATACATCTACTTTATCAAATCCTGCATCTCGAACTTGTTCTACCATATCTTCTGACGAGACTCTTGGAGCTTTTGTTAAATCTAGCTTTTCTAATTCAATACATAGAAATACGCCTTTATTTTTTAAGACTCTATATATTTCATTTAAAGCCTGCGAAAGTGGACTTACTTCATGCAGTGATATTGATGCAATTGCTCTATCGAATGTTTCGCTACTTAATTGAATATCTTTAAAATCTGATACCAGTGTTTCAATATTCGTAATTTCTTTTTCCTTAGATTTTTTATCTAAATAATTTAAAATGTCTTCATCAAAATCAATTGCAGTTACTTCATCTACGTACTTAGATATTGGAAGACTTATATACCCTACTCCAGCTCCAAGATCTAATACTTTATCCACTTTATTTAGAGAAATAAATGATAGTATATCTTCTACTGGAATTCTTTGTATCGTCTCTAAGTTATTGATTTTCTTTGTTAATTTTTGATTCATTAAAATACCTCCTCAAATAGATAAAACAGAATTTATATATAAATTTAATTATGCTTCTTTGCTTATATCGTGCTTTAATAAAATACTAAAACTTTATCAAAATTTAAATTTAATGCAGTAATTCACCTTTCAAAGATATTAAAGACTTTTTATATCTTTGATTGAATCATATTAACACCAGATATAATACAAGTCAACTTGGAGGTTTAGAGATTTTAATATATTTTATATAATGATAAAAATATTTATTAGTTAAGTATAAAAAAATCCCATAAGCATTTGCTTATGGGATTCAAAATAATATTGGTAAATAATATTAACGTTTTGAGAATTGTGGTGAACGACGAGCGCCTTTAAGACCAGGTTTCATACGTTCTTTCATACGTGGATCACGAGTAAGTAATCCTGCGCGTTTTAATGAAGCACGGTATTCTGGGTCAGCTTCTAACAATGCACGTGCAATTCCGTGACGGATAGCTTGTGCTTGTCCTGTTAAACCGCCACCTTGAACGTTTACTAAAACATCATAGTTTCCTTTAGTTTCAGTTACTTCAAATGGTTGGTTTAAATCTAAAATTAATGATTCAAATGGTAAGTAGTCACGTACGTCACGTTTGTTAATTGTTATGTTACCTTCACCAGGTACTAAACGTACACGTGCTACTGAATGTTTACGACGGCCTGTGCCTTGATATTCAACTTGTGCCAATGTAGTATCCTCCTCTTAATTAACCACGTAACTCGTAGTTTTCAGGTTGTTGTGCAGCATGTGGATGCTCTGCACCAGCATATACGAATAATTTTTTACCTTGTTTTTCACCAAGTTTATTATTTGGTAACATACCTTTGATAGATGTTTCTAATAAACGAACTGGGTTTTTCTCTTTTAATTCACCAGCTGAAATTGATTTGATTCCGCCTGGGTGATTTGAGTGACGGTAGTAAATTTTATCTTGTTCTTTGTTACCTGATAAGTAGATTTTGTCAGCATTGATAATTATAACATTATCTCCTGTATCAACGTGTGGTGTATAAGTTGCTTTATGTTTACCGCGTAAGATTGATGCGATTTCTGATGATAAACGACCTAACGTTTCTCCTTCAGCATCAACAACAAACCATTTGCGATCGATGTTTGCTTCATTAGCCATAAATGTTTGACGCATTATAGTGTCCTCCTAAATTTTAAAAAAGTTCTGGTCAAGATGTATGAATTCGCCTGTACCAAAGAAAATACATACATCTTATATTCCGTTATCTGATTCCTGCTTCTATATCTTAAAACACAATAAGATTCCGGGGCTTATCGTGGTGGTGATATAAAACAATACCGTTAACTATAATATAATTTATTTCGCTTTTTGTCAATTGATTTCAAACAATTTATATAGAGTTTTTCTTATGAATGTGAATGTGTTCTCCAAACTCTTCTTTGAGTTCTTCTTCGCTAAGATAAATTCTTTCTAAGTATAATCCATGTGCAGGTGCTGTATGTGGCACTTTATTACGATCTCTTTCTTCAAGTAATTTATGAATTTCCTGACCGCTTCTTTTCCCTTCACCTACAAGAATTAAATAAGCTACCATAACGCGTACCATATTATATAGGAAACCAGAACCTGTCACGATAAATTCAAAGCCTTCTTCCGTTTCTACAACTTCACTTTGATAAATTGTTCTTTCTTTGTTTTTTACTTCTGTCTTTTGTGAACAAAAACTTGTAAAATCATGTGTCCCTAAAAATGATTTAGCTGCTTCGTTCATTGCGTTTATATCGACCGGTTTCTTTTGTTGTACTTTTGTATCGTGTTCAAATACTTTTCTAGCTTCGTCTATATAAACTTTGTAACGATATTTTTTACCTACACAATGATATCGACAATGAAATGTATCACTGATTTGTTCTACGCTTTGAACATATATATCTTTTGGTAAAGCAGAATTAAATGCATACTGCCATTTATCTGGGGCGATATTCAAATCTGTATCAAAATGAAAATATTGTTCTATAGCGTGAACGCCTTTATCCGTTCTACTAGAAGGATGAATTCTAACAAATGTACGGTGCATTCTTTTTAGAATTCTTTCAAATTCATATTGGACTGTTCTTTCATGGTGTTGTATTTGAAATCCCATGAATTGTCCTCCATGATATGAAATTTTCACTAACATCCTCAAAATAGGCACCTCAATTTCTTAATAAATATATAACAATTGCTATGATAATAATTGTTGATAATGCTAACGTATCTCTCATACGCCAATTTAACTTACGATATGTTGTTCTAACATTTGATGCATTATATCCTCTTGCTTCCATTGCTACTGCTAAGTCGTCTGCTCTCTTAAAAGCCGAAATAAACATAGGAATTAATAAAGGTATAATAGCTTTAAATCTATTCATAATACTTCCAGACGTAACATCTGAACCTCTTGATGTTTGAGCCTTTATTATTCTTTCCAATTCATCCATTAAAGTTGGGATAAACCTTAAAGATATAGACATCATCATAGCCATTTCGTGAACTGGAAACTTTATTTTTTTTAAGGGTCTTAGCATTGATTCTATTGCATCTGTTAAACTAATTGGGCTTGTAGTAAGGGTCATAATAGTTGAAATCATAACAAGTAACACAAGTCTTAATACAATAAATGTTCCTTGTACTACACCATTTTGTTCAACTGTAAATATTTTAAAATCAATGAGTACAGGACCACCTTTTGTTACGATTAAGTGCATGACGAATGTAAAGATAAATAGAATCATCACTGGAGTAAGACCTTTAATTAAAAACCAAAGTTTTATTTTTGATAAATACATAATGAATAAAACGGATAAAATCATGAAACAATAACTCAACCACGAATTACAAAAGAATATTAACACCATAAAAAGTAGTACAAAAATCATTTTCATTCGAGAATCAAGTTGGTGAATAATTGTATTACCAGGAATATAACGACCAATTATCAGTTTATCTGTCATGTTTCATCACCCACTTATCATACATATCTTTAAACATTTCTTCAGAAGTTGCAAGTTGATCAAATTGCATATTGTATTTGCGCTCAACTGCTTGTTGTAATTGGATGATTTTTGGAATATCTAAATGTGCTTGTCTCACTAATTCTTCATTAGTAAAAATATTAATAGGTTTATCTTCAGCTATTAATTCTCCTGCTTTAATCACTTTCACTTCATCTGCGTATTTCAAAACGATGTCCATTTGATGAGAAATAAGTATTACTGTAATACCTAAGTCCATTTGTATTTTTCTGAACAAATCCATCATGTCTTGTTGTCCTTTAGGGTCTAAGCCCACTGTAGGCTCATCAAGGACTAATATTTCAGGTTCCATAGCTAATACACCCGCGATAGCTATACGTCGTTTTTGGCCACCTGAGAGCTCGAATGGCGACTTCTTTAATAAAGCATGTTCCATACCTAATAAATCCATTAATTCTTCTGCTCTTTTAACTGCTTTATCTTTATCCATACCATAATTAAGTGGACCGAATATAATATCTTTTTCGACTGTATCTTCGAATAATTGATGTTCTGCAAATTGAAAAACGATACCAACCTTTTTACGAACAGGAGATAATTTCTTAGATTTTGTCTTTCTATTGATTTCTATTTCATCAATAGTTAACTGCCCTTCAGTTGGCTTTAATATTGCGTTTAAATGTTGGATTAGCGTAGATTTCCCCGACCCAGTTTGACCTACAACTGCATAAAATTTCGATTCGTTAAATGTGGTTGAAATATGATTTAACGCTCTATATTGAAATGGCGTTTTTAAACCATAGTCATAACTTACATTATTAAATATAATTTTCATAAGCGATTCACCAACTGTTCAAAAGATGAAAACGCGTAATTATTTAATAACAGGCTATTCATTCTCATTGCGAAAGGTAAATCTAATCCTATTTCAGTTAAATATGCCCCTTCTTTAAATATTTCTTCTGGGACATCTTGTTTATAAACTTTACCTTTATTCATAACGATAATTTCATCAGCTTCTACTGCTTCTTCTAAATCGTGTGTAATTGAAATGACTGTTAAGTGACGTTCATCTTGTATAGTTTTAATTAAATTCATGATGCTTTCTTTTCCTTCAGGGTCTAACATTGCTGTTGCTTCATCTAAAATAATGACATCTGGGGACATAGCTAAAATACCTGCAATTGCAACGCGCTGTTTTTGACCGCCTGACAAATGAGATGGCTCGAATGTCTTCATTTCTAACATACCTACTTCAGTTAATACTTGATCTACAATTGTATGCATAAGACTATATTCTATGCCTTGGTTCTCCATTCCAAACGCAACATCATACTCTACAGTAGAGCCTATAAACTGATTATCAGGATTTTGAAAAACGATACCGATATGTTTTCTAACTTCGTCGATATTTTCTTCAGATACTTTAATATCTTTTACAATAATATCTCCTTCATAATTATTGTTGATACCCATGAGCAATTTAGCAATTGTAGACTTACCTGAACCATTATGGCCAACGATTGATGTCCATTTACCGCGTTTTATATTAAATGTAACATTTTCCAATGCAGTAGGTTCATCTTCATCGTATTTAAATGTAACATTCGAGAACCTAATAATTTCGTTCTGCACCATCTATATTCATCCTTCGAAAATTAATTGTCTCTCTATTTTACAGCATCACGAAAGAAAAGTAATCATATATTGCTTTAAAATACTTTTAATTACTTAAGTTCAAATATAAAAATTAATGTTTGATTATCTTTTAATTTTTTCCATAAAAAAAATCCGTATAAACGGATTTAAAATAAAAAAGCGCGCACTCCACCATAGACGAGTTCACGCGATAAGTCATTCAAATGTGATGGAGTACTCTGAGCTAGACAATATCTATGTGTGGTAAACATTATCATTGCACTCATTTGCTTTGTGTGTGTGTGAAATAAACTGTATTTATAAAGAATGATTGAAGTGACTTGCGTCACTCCAATAAAGAATAAATTATACTAATTCAATAATTACTGACTCTGCTCCGTCACCGCGACGTGGTCCCACTTTCATAATACGAGTGTATCCACCTTGACGCTCTTCGTAACGAGGCGCAACATCATTGAATAATTTTTGTAAAACAGTAATTGTTTTGTCATCTTCTAGGATTTTAACATCACGTAATGTTTGAGCAGCTCTACGACGTGAAGCTAGATCACCTTTTTTACCTAAAGTAATTAAGTTATCGACAACTTTACGTAGTTCTTTAGCACGAGCTTCTGTAGTCTCGATGCGCTCAGAAACGATAAGTTGAGTAGCTAAGTCACGTAACATTGCTTTACGTTGATCCGAAGTACGACCTAATTTTCTGTAACCCATGAATTAACCTCCTTTATTAGTCTTCTTTTCTTAAACCAAGACCAAGATCTTCTAATTTATATTTAACTTCTTCTAGAGACTTACGACCTAAGTTTCTCACTTTCATCATATCTGCCTCAGATTTATCTGCTAATTCTTGTACAGAGTTAATTCCTGCACGTTTTAAACAGTTGTATGAACGCACTGATAGGTCTAATTCTTCTATAGACATTTCTAGTACTTTCTCTTTTTGATCTTCTTCTTTTTCAATCATAATTTCAGCATTTTGTGCTTCATCTGTTAAATTAACAAAAATGTTTAAGTGTTCAGTCATGATTTTAGCGCCTAAAGAAACTGCTTCTTGAGGAGATAAAGAACCATCTGTCCAAACATCTAAAGTTAATTTATCATAATCACTACTTTGCCCTACACGTGTGTTTTCAACAGTGTAATTAACACGATTTACTGGAGAATAAAGTGAGTCGATTGGAATGACACCAATTGGCAAATCACTTGTGTTATTTTTTTCCGCTAAAGCGTATCCGCGACCAGTATTAGCAATTAGACGTATTTTAAGGTGACCACCTTTAGATACAGTTGCAATCTTTAACTCTGGGTTTAAGATTTCAACATCACTATCATGCATAATATCTTTCGCAGTAACTTCACCTTCATCTTTAATATCGATTTCAAGTGTTTTATCTTCTTCAGAATAAATTTTAAGTGCTAATTTCTTGATGTTCATAATGATAGTCGTAACGTCTTCAACTACATTTTCGACTGCTGAGAATTCGTGAAGAACACCTTCAATTTCGATATTTTTAACTGCCGCACCTGGTAATGAAGATAATAGGATACGACGTAAGGAGTTGCCTAGTGTTGTACCATAACCACGTTCTAGCGGTTCAACAACGAACTTACCGAATGTAGAATCATCACTAACTTCTATTGTTTCAATTCTAGGTTTTTCGATTTCAATCATTATAAATATATCCTCCTTATAAACGTCGATTAAATTTTATTAATTTCTATCCAGTGACTTTTGAACTTATGAACTAACAAAAATTATACACGACGACGTTTTGGTGGACGACATCCGTTATGAGGTACTGGTGTAACGTCTCTAATAGCTGTAATTTCTAATCCAGCTGATTGTAACGCACGGATCGCTGATTCACGACCTGGGCCAGGACCTTTAACTGTAACTTCTACAGTTTTTAAACCATGTTCCATAGCAGTTTTTGAAGCTGTTTCTGAAGCCATTTGTGCTGCGAATGGAGTTGATTTTTTTGAACCTTTGAATCCTAACGCACCAGCTGAAGACCATGATAATGCATTACCGAAATCATCAGTGATCGTTACGATTGTATTGTTGAATGTTGAGCGAATGTGAGCAACACCACTTTCGATATTCTTTTTCACTCTACGTTTACGAGATACTTGTTTACGTGCCATTTATATGTGCCTCCTTTACTTATTATTTTTTCTTGTTCGCTACTGTTTTAACTGGTCCTTTACGCGTACGCGCATTGTTCTTAGTTTTTTGACCACGAACTGGTAAACCACGACGATGGCGGATACCACGATATGAAGCTATTTCCATTAAACGTTTAATGTTTAAGTTTGTTTCACGACGAAGGTCACCTTCAACTTTGTAGTTATCTACAACTTCACGGATACGACCTAATTCGTCATCTGTTAAATCACGAACACGTGTGTCTTCAGATACGTTTGCTTCTTTAAGAATTTGTTGTGCTGTTGTTTTTCCGATACCATATACGTAAGTTAACGAAATTACTATGCGTTTCTCACGTGGTACGTCAATACCTGCAATACGAGCCATTTATTTACACCTCTCTTTTATTAGCCTTGTTTTTGTTTGTGTTTTGGATTTTCACAAATCACCATTACTTTACCTTTACGACGAATAACTTTACATTTTTCGCAAATTGGTTTTACTGATGGTCTTACTTTCATCTTTGTATACCTCCTTGTATTTGGAGTGACGATTATTTATAACGATAAGTGATTCTTCCGCGTGTTAGGTCATACGGAGACATTTCAACTGTTACTTTGTCGCCAGGTAGAATTCTAATATAATTCATTCGAATTTTACCACTCACGTGTGCCAAAATTTCATGTCCATTTTCTAATTCTACTTTAAACATAGCGTTTGGTAAAGTATCTAATACAGTACCTTCTAATTCGATTACATCTTGTTTAGCCATGATCATTTCCCCCTTTTTCTATTCATTATCGTGAAATACTAATTGTATTTCATGTTTTAAAACCTGGTCCAAAATACGAGACATACTTTAGGTGATTAAATCACATAGAATAAGCACAGGTTTATAAAATTGGGATGATTTTAATACTTAAGATTTGCATTCGACAACACTTCAAATACTTATCGCTTTTAGTAATCACTCCGATTGTATTTCAAAAACCTAAATACTGTCTTGATCCTTAAAATTGAACGCTAACACGCGTTCAAGAACCACCTAAAGCTAGGCGAATTCGGGGTGAAAGCGTCATTACTTTAATGTTTCAAGAATTTGAATAACATCTTCAGTAACATTTTCAATTTCACGAGAACCATCGATGTTTTTCAAAACACCTTGATTTTCATAGAAATCTAAAAGTGGTTTTGTTTGTTTAACATTAACACTTAAACGATTTGCTACTGTCTCAGGATTATCATCTTCACGTTGGTATAGTTTACCGCCATCAAGATCACAGATGCCTTCAACTTTTGGTGGATTAAATACTAAATGATAAGTTGTTCCACATACTTCACAAATACGTCTGCCAGTTAAACGATTCATAAGTTCTTCTTCAGGCACTTGGATGTTAATTACTGCATCAACTTCACGACCTAAGCTACTTAATATATCATTTAATGCATCAGCTTGTTCTACTGTACGAGGAAAACCATCTAGTAAGAATCCTTTTTTCGCATCTTCTTCAGCAAGTCTTTCTCTAACGATACCTATAGTCACTTCATCTGGAACAAGTTCCCCACGATCCATATAAGATTTCGCTTGTTTACCAAGGTCAGTCTCTTCTTTAATCGCTTTACGGAACATATCACCAGTTGAGATATGGGGAATAGGGTATTTCTTAACAATTTCACTCGCTTGAGTTCCTTTACCTGCACCAGGTAAACCCATTAAAATGATGTTCATAAATGCCCTCCTACTTGTTTATCGTCTTCTAAAGCCTCTATACTCTCGTTGATTAAGTTGAGCTTCTAAAGTTTTCATTGTTTCAATAGCAACACCGATAACGATTAGTAAGCTTGTACCACCAACTTGTATAGCTTGTGGTAAGTTCATTAACTTAATAGCTAAAATTGGAATTATAGAAATTACAGCTAAGAAAATTGAACCAACAAATGTTAAACGATAGAGCACTCTAGTGATATATTTTTTAGTTTGTTCGCCAGGTCTAATACCCGGTACATAACTACCTTGTTTTTGTAAGTTTTCTGCCATTTTTTCAGGATTAACTTGAACAAATGCATAAAAGTAGGCGAAAGCTATAATTAAAATAACATAGACTATCATTCCAATATTATGAGATGGATCTGCATATCTAGTAACTGTTTGCGCCCAATCTTGTTCTGGGAAGAACAATGTTAAGGTTTTTGGCAACATGAAAAATGCCATTGCAAAAATTACAGGTATAACACCAGCTGCATTAACTTTTAAAGGTAAATATGTTGCTTTTGCAGATAATCCTGCACCTGAACCTTGTTGTTGACGTTTAGCATATTGAATTGGAATTTTACGAATAGCTTGTAGTACATATACTGCACCAACTGTAAGTAAAACCATACCAACAAATAAACCAATCGCTTTTAACCAAGCCATTGTAGTATCATCTGCACCAACAAAGCTTTGTTGGTAAAATTGTATTAATGAGTTTGGTAATGAAGATAATATACCGGCAAAGATAATAATTGAAATACCATTACCTACACCGAATTGTGTTATCTGCTCACCTAACCACATTAAGAAAGCTGTTCCAGCTGTTAATACGAGTGCAATTAAAACATAATTTAAAACTGAAGTATTTTGAATTAAATTACCGCCAAGCATATTATTAAATGAATATGACATACCTAAACCTTGAACGAAAGCTAAAACAATCGTGAAATAACGCGTAAATTGATTAATCTTTTTACGTCCTACCTCACCTTGTTTAGCCCACTCAGTGAATTTAGGCACAACATCCATTTGTAATAACTGCATTACAATTGAAGCAGTAATATAAGGCATAATACCCATAGCTAAAATTGAGAAGTTCTGCAAGGCACCTCCACCGAATGTATTAAACAAATCGGTAATACCTTGCGAACCTTTATTTTGATTAAAAGCATCTGGATTAACGCCAGGAGCTGGAATATAAGTCCCAACTTTGAATATAACGAGCATTGCTAGTGTGAATAATATCTTGTTACGAATGTCTTTAGTCTTCAAAAAACTAACGATCGTTTCAAACATTAGATCACCTCATGCGTTCCGCCCTTACCTTCGATTGCTTCAATTGCTGAAGCTGAGAATTTATGAGCTTGTATTGTTAATTTCTTTTCTAATGAACCGTTTCCTAATACTTTGATACCTGATTTCTCAGATTTCACTACACCTGATTCAACTAATAATGCAGGTGTGATTTCAGTTCCATCTTCGAAACGATTTAATTGGTCTAAATTAACAATTGCATAATCTTTACGGTTGATGTTAGAGAATCCACGTTTTGGTAAACGACGGAATAATGGTAATTGACCACCCTCGAAACCTAAACGAGTACCGCCACCTGAACGTGCTTTTTGACCTTTATGTCCACGTCCACTTGTTTTACCGTTACCTGTTGCCATACCACGACCAACACGGTTACGCTCTTTACGAGCACCTTCAACTGGTTTCAATTCATGTAATTTCATTTTGGCACCTCCTTAATACTTTGATTATTATTATTGTTCAGTAACTTTGATTAAGTGATTAATTTTCTCGATTTGCCCACGAATCGCAGGATTGTCTTCAACTATAACAGTTGAGTTTGTCTTTTTTAGTCCTAACGCTTGAACTGTCTTACGTTGAGTTTCAGGGCGACCTATAATGCTACGAGTGAGGGTAATTTCTAATTTAGCCATAGTGTTTTTTCCCTCCTTAATTTAATAATTCTTCTACTGATTTACCGCGTAGACTAGCTACTTGTTCGGCATTTTTAAGTTCTTTAAGTCCTTCAATTGTAGCACGAACCATATTGATTGGTGTGTTTGAACCTAATGATTTACTTAAGATATCAGTGATACCAGCAAGTTCTAATACCGCACGAACTGGTCCACCTGCAATAACACCTGTACCAGGTGCTGCTGGTTTAATTAAAACATTACCTGCACCAAAACGTCCAATAACTTGGTGAGGAGTCGTTCCTTCAACACGTGGAACTGTTACTAAATCTTTTTTAGCAGCTTCTACTGCTTTTTTAATAGCTTCAGGTACTTCTTGTGCTTTACCTGTACCGAAACCTACGCGACCATTTTTGTCTCCAACAACTACTAAAGCTGTGAAACGGAAACGACGACCACCTTTAACTACTTTAGCTACACGGTTAATCGTAACTACGCGCTCTTCAAATTCTTTAACTTCTTGTTCTTTACGACGCATGAGTGTCCCTCCTTTAAATTAAAATTGAAGTCCGTTTTCGCGAGCTGCATCAGCTAATGCTTGAATACGTCCGTGATATAAATATCCTCCACGGTCAAATACTACAGCTTCAACGCCTTTTTCTGACGCACGTTTTGCAACGCTTTCGCCAACTTTAGCTGCAGCTTCTACATTACCTGATTGCTCTATATTTAAGTCTTTATCTAAACTTGATGATTGAGCGATTGTAACACCGTTTACGTCATCAATAACTTGAGCATAAATATGTTTGTTTGAACGATAAACATTTAAACGTGGTTTTTCGCTTGTTCCAGCTAATTTAGAACGCACGCGAGCATGTCTTTTCAAACGAACTTTATTTTTGTCGATTTTAGCGATCATGTTAGTGCTCCTTTCTTATCTTAGTGATTACTTACCAGTTTTACCTTCTTTTTGACGAACATATTCGCCTTCGTAACGAATACCTTTACCTTTATAAGGTTCTGGTGGACGGATTGAACGGATGTAAGATGCAACAGCACCAACACGTTCCTTAGAAATACCTTCTACTTTAATTTTAGTGTTTTTATCTACTGATAATGTGATACCATCTTCAGCAGTAATTTCAACTGGGTGAGAATATCCTACGTTAAGGATGATGTTATTACCTTGCATTTGAGCACGGTAACCTACACCGATAAGTTCTAAGTTTTTCTCAAAACCTTTAGATACACCTTCGATCATGTTAGCGATCAATGCACGAGTTGTGCCATGTACTGTTTTGTGTTCTATAGAGTCAGATGGACGAACAACTTCTAAAGTGTTCTCCTCTTGTTTATATGTCATTTCTTCATTAAAAGTACTAGTTAATTCACCTTTAGATCCTTTTACTGTAATCGTGTTACCTTCGATAGCAACAGTTACGTCTGAAGGAATCTCAATAATTTTCTTTCCAACACGGCTCATTATGTGGGCACCTCCTTATAATTTTATAATTACCAGATATAAGCTAATACTTCTCCACCGATTCCACGTTGTCTAGCAACTTTATCAGTTACAACACCTTCAGATGTAGAGACAAGTGCAATACCTAAACCGTTAAGAACTCTTGGAATCTCGTCAGCTTTAGCATAAACACGTAAACCTGGTTTAGAAATACGTTTTAAACCTGTGATAACACGCTCGTTGTTTTGACCATATTTTAGGAACATACGGATAACACCTTGCTTATCATCTTCGATATATTCTACGCTTTTTACGAATCCTTCGTTTTTAAGGATTTCAGCGATTTCTTTTTTAATGTTTGATGCAGGTAACTCTAATTTTTCGTGACGTACCATGTTTGCGTTACGTACGCGAGTTAACATATCTGCAATTGGATCTGACATTGTCATTTGTGTATCCTCCTTTCATTCTTTTGAGTTTTACCAACTAGCTTTACGTACGCCAGGGATTTGGCCTTTGTACGCTAGTTCACGGAAACAAATACGACAAAGTTTGAATTTACGGTATACTGAATGTGGACGTCCACAACGTTCACAACGCGTATATTCACGAACTCCGAATTTTTGTTTACGTTGTTGTTTAGCGATCATTGATTTTTTAGCCACTTAATTAGCCTCCTTTATAATTAGAGATTACTTTTGAAATGGCATACCGAATTGTGTTAACAATTCACGAGCTTCCTCGTCAGTGTTAGCAGTTGTTACGATAACGATATCCATTCCGCGTACTTTACTTACTTTATCATAGTCGATTTCAGGGAAAATTAATTGTTCTTTAACACCTAATGTGTAGTTACCGCGACCGTCAAATGCTTTTTTAGAGATACCGCGGAAGTCACGTACACGTGGTAATGAAACTGAGATTAATTTATCAAAGAATTCATACATTCTTTCTCCACGTAATGTTACTTTTGCACCGATTGGCATACCTTCACGAAGACGGAAAGTCGCAATTGATTTTTTTGCTTTAGTTACTACTGGTTTTTGACCAGTGATTGATTGCAATTCTTCAACAGCTGAATCTAAAACTTTAGAGTTTTGAACCGCATCACCGATACCCATATTTACTACGATTTTTTCGATTTTTGGTACTTCCATTACTGAGCTGTAGTTAAATTTCTTAACTAATTCAGATGAAATTTCATTATTAAACTTTTCTTTTAAACGTGTCAAAGTGGATCCTCCTTTCACTTAATAATTATTCTTTTGATGATTTAATTTCTTCGCCTGATTTTTTAGCGATACGAACTTTTTTACCATCTACTACTTTGAATCCAACACGAGTTGGTTCGTTTGTCTTAGGATCTAGTAATTGAACGTTTGATACATGGATAGTACCTTCTGTTTCTAAGATACCACCTTCTGGATTGAACTGAGTTGGTTTCTGGTGTTTTTTAATAACGTTCACACCTTCTACAACTACGCGTTCTTTCTTAGGTAATGCTTCTAAAACTTTACCAGTTTTACCTTTATCTTTACCTGAGATAACGATTACGTTGTCACCTTTACGTACGTGCATGTGTAGGCACCTCCTTAGGAATTTTGTTTTTTATCATTATAGATTAAAGTACCTCTGGCGCTAGAGAAACTATCTTCATGAAGTTACCTTCACGTAATTCACGCGCTACAGGACCGAATATACGTGTACCACGTGGACCTTTGTCATCACGAATGATTACACATGCATTTTCGTCAAATTTGATGTATGAACCATCTTCACGGCGTACACCTGTTTTAGTACGAACAACAACAGCTTTAACGACTTCACCTTTTTTAACAACGCCGCCTGGTGTAGCATTTTTAACAGTAACAACGATAACGTCACCAATGTTTGCTGTTTTACGACCAGTTCCGCCTAAAACTTTGATTGTTAATACTTCACGAGCACCAGAGTTGTCTGCCACTTTTAAACGTGTTTCTTGTTGGATCATCTTTGTTTGACCTCCCTTATCTTTATACTTCTATTAAATAATTACTGATTCTTCAACGATTTCAACTAGACGGAAATGCTTAGTTGATGATAAAGGACGTGTTTCTGCAATCTTAACGATATCGCCCATTTTTGCTGAATTATTTTCATCATGAGTTTTATATTTTTTTGAATATTTGATTCGTTTACCATATAATTTATGAGTTTTGTAAGTTTCTACAACTACTGTAATAGTTTTATCCATTTTATCTGAAACTACTTTACCAACGTAAACTTTGCGGTCATTTCTTTCGCTCACAGTAATGAACCTCCTTTACTTGATTATTTATTATCTGCTGCTTTCTCTTCTTCGATTTCTCTTTCGCGAACGATTGTTTTCAAACGTGCAATCGTTTTTTTAACTTTTCGAATGTTAGCAGTCTCTTCAAGTTGACCAGTTGCTAACTGAAAGCGTAAGTTGAATAATTGTTCTTTAGCTTCTTTAATTTCTTTTTCAATTTCAGTAGTGGTTAAATTTCTGATATCCTTAGCTTTCATTTGTGTCACCACCCAATTCTTCACGTTTTACAAACTTAGATTTAACTGGAAGTTTGTGTGCAGCAAGACGTAATGCTTCACGTGCTACTTCTTCTTGAACACCTGCAACTTCGAACAAGATACGTCCTGGTTTAACTACTGCTACCCAACCTTCAACTGCACCTTTACCAGAACCCATACGTACTTCTAAAGGTTTTTTAGTGTAAGGTGTATGTGGGAATATTTTGATCCATACTTTTCCGCCACGTTTCATATAACGTGTCATTGCGATACGAGCTGATTCAATTTGACGAGATGTAATCCAAGCTGCTGATTGAGCTTGTAAGCCATACTCACCAAATGTTACTTCATTTCCGCCTTTTGAACGACCAGTTGTTTTAGGACGATGTTGACGACGGAATTTAACACGTTTTGGTAATAACATTATTATTTTCCTCCTTCACTAGACTTCTTTGTAGGAAGAACTTCTCCACGGTAGATCCATACTTTAACACCTAGTTTACCGTACGTAGTGTCGGCTTCTTCATGTGCGAAATCAATGTCTGCACGTAGTGTATGAAGTGGAACAGTTCCTTCTGAATATTGTTCTACACGAGCGATATCCGCGCCACCTAGACGACCAGATACTTGTGTTTTGATACCTTTAGCACCCAATTTCATTGCACGTTGGATTGCTTGTTTTTGAGCACGACGGAAAGATACACGATTTTCTAATTGACGAGCAATGTTACCCGCAACTAATGTAGCATCTAAATCAACTTTTTTGATTTCGATAACGTTGATGTGTACTTTTTTGTTAGTCAATGCGTTTAATTTATTACGTAATTTTTCTATTTCTGAACCGCCTTTACCAATAACCATTCCTGGCTTACCAGTGTGGATTGCAATATTGATGCGGTTTGCTGCACGTTCAATTTCAACACTTGAAACTGAAGCTTCTTTTAATGCTTCTGCGATATATTTACGAACTTTTAAGTCTTCATGTAAAAGTGTTGCGAAGTCTTTATCTGCATACCACTTTGCTTCCCAGTCACGAATTACACCGACACGAAGTCCGATTGGATTAATTTTTTGACCCACTATATTCCCTCCTTAATGATTTGGTTAATTATGCTTCTTTAACTTCTTTAGCTTCTTTAACTTCTTTTTCGCCAACTACGATTGTGATGTGGCTAGTACGTTTGTTAATCGCACTTGCACGACCTTGTGCACGTGGACGGAAACGTTTTAATGTAGGTCCTTCATTAGCGTAAGCTTCTCTTACTACTAAAGTATCAGGATTTAAATCATAGTTATGTTCTGCATTTGCTAATGCTGACATTAATAATTTTTCAACAACAGGTGATGTTGCTTTATTCGTTAATTTTAAGATGGCAATTGCTTCTGCCACTTCTTTACCTCTAATAAGATCTAAAACTAATCTCACTTTACGAGGTGCGATTCTTATTGTTCTAGCAACCGCTTTTGCTTCCATTGTGACTTCCTCCTCTTTTTAGAAATTAGCGTTTAGTCTTTCTGTCGTCTGCAGCGTGCCCTTTATAAGTACGTGTAGGAGCAAACTCTCCTAATTTATGACCAACCATGTCTTCAGTAATGAAAACTGGTACGTGTTTACGACCATCATATACTGCAATTGTATGTCCTATAAAATTAGGGAATACTGTTGAACGACGAGACCATGTTTTAATAACTGATTTTTTTTCACCTTCGTTTTGAGCTTCAACTTTTTTCATTAAATGATCATCAACGAAAGGTCCTTTTTTAAGACTACGAGCCATTATGGCGCCTCCCTTCTTATTATTGCGCGCGGCATTTAAGCCGCACACGTAAATAAGGTATTATTATTTTTTCTTACGACCACGAACGATAAATTTAGATGAACGTTGGCTTTTCTTACGAGTTTTCTTACCAAGTGTTGGTTTGCCCCATGGAGACATTGGTGAATCAAGACCGATTGGTGTACGACCTTCACCACCACCGTGTGGGTGATCGTTAGGGTTCATTACAGAACCACGAACTGTAGGACGTTTACCCATCCATCTAGTACGGCCGGCTTTACCAACTGTGATTAATTCGTGAGCAATGTTACCAACTTGTCCGATTGTAGCACGGCAAGTAGATAAAATCATACGAACCTCACCTGATTTAAGACGAACTAGTACGTATTTACCTTCTTTACCAAGTACTTGAGCACTTGTACCAGCAGAACGAACTAATTGTCCACCTTTACCTGGTTTTAATTCGATATTGTGAATTGTAGTACCAACTGGGATATCTTGTAATGCTAATGCGTTACCTAATTTGATATCTGCTTCTGGACCATTGAAAATTTCTTGTCCTACTTTTAAACCTTTAGGAGCAAGGATATATCTTTTCTCACCATCTGCGTATACTACTAATGCAATATTAGCAGAACGGTTTGGATCATATTCAACTGTTGTTACTTTAGCTGGAATTCCATCTTTGTTACGTTTGAAATCAATTACACGGTATTGACGTTTATGACCGCCACCTCTGTGACGAACTGTCAATTTACCTTGGTTGTTACGTCCCGCTTTTCTCGGAAGCGGTTGTAATAATGATTTTTCAGGAGTCGTTGATGTGATTTCAGCGAAATCTGAAGAAGTCATATTACGACGACCATTTGTAATTGGCTTATACTTTTTAAGAGCCATTGTCGTTTTACCTCCTTAATGGTAATTATTTATTAGTTGAAAAAGTCGATTGATGAACCGTCTTTTAGAGTTACGATTGCTTTACGACGTTTGTTAGTGAAACCATTGTAACGACCAACACGTTTAGCTTTCGCTTTAATGTTCATGATGTTAACTGAGTCTACTTTAACGTCGAAAATTTCTTCGATTGCGATTTTAACTTGTGTCTTATTTGCACGAGTATCTACATCAAATGTGTATTTGTCTAATCCCATATCTGATGAAGATTTCTCTGTGATTACGGGGCGCTTAATAACATCTCTTGCTTCCATTATCCGAGCACCTCCTCTACTTTATCCACAGCTGCTTTTGTTATTACGACTTTGTTAGCGTCTAAAATATCTAAGACGTTTAAACTTTGAGCGTCAATAACTTTTACACTTGGAATGTTACGAGCTGATAATTCAACATTGTTATCTAAAGCATCAACGATGAATAATACTTTTTTAGAAAGTTCTAAGTTGCTCATTACATTTTTTAATTCTTTAGTTTTAGGAGCATCAAAATTGAATGCTTCTAATACTGCTAATTCGTTATCATTTGCTTTTGCAGATAATGCAGAACGTAATGCTAAACGACGCATTTTCTTAGGCATTTTGTAAGAATAGCTTCTTGGTGTTGGTCCGAATACGATACCACCACCACGCCATTGTGGCGCACGAATTGTACCTTGACGAGCACGTCCTGTACCTTTTTGTTTCCAAGGTTTACGTCCACCACCACGAACTGCTGAACGATTTTTAACTGCATGAGTACCTTGGCGTAATGAAGCGCGTTGTAAGTTAACTGCTTCAAATAATACGTGTTGGTTTGGTTCGATACCAAATACACTATCATTTAATTCGATAGATCCTGATTTAGAACCATCTACTTTTAATACATCAAAATTAGCCATAATGTTGTTTCCTCCTTTCACCTAAATAATTATTTATTACCTTTTTTGATTGAAGTTGTAAGTTTTACTAAGCCTTTTTTAGGACCTGGAACATTTCCTTTTACAAGGACTACATTGTTCTCTGCATCTACTTTAACGATTTCTAAGTTTTGCATAGTTACTGTGTTTGCTCCCATACGGCCAGGTAATCCTTTACCTTTGAATACTTTAGAAGCATCTGAAGCCATACCCATTGAACCAGGGCTTCTGTGGAAATGAGAACCGTGACTCATTGGTCCACGTGCGAAGTTATGGCGTTTAATTGAGCCTTGGAAACCTTTACCTTTAGAAACGCCTGTTGCATCAATAATGTCTCCTGCTTGGAATGTATCTACAGTGACTTCTTGACCTACCTCGTATGCTGAAACATCTATGTTTCTGAATTCACGAGTGAAGCGCTTAGGTGCTGAACCAGCTTTTTTAGCATGTCCTTCAGCAGCTTTAGTAGCATATTTATTAGATTTACGATCTTTTTTATATGCTTGTTTGTCTTCAAAACCGATTTGTAGAGCGTTATAGCCATCTACTTCTTCAGTTTTCTTTTGTAATACAACGTTTTGACTAGCTTCTACTACAGTTACTGGTATTAATTCACCATTTTCTGCGAATACTTGAGTCATTCCAATTTTTCTTCCTAAGATTCCTTTGGTCATCGAAAGTCGCACCTCCTGTTATTTTGAATGAATTATAATTTGATTTCGATGTCTACACCAGATGGTAAGTTTAAGCCCATAAGAGCATCAACTGTTTTAGGTGTAGGGTTAAGAATGTCGATTAAACGTTTATGCGTACGTTGTTCGAATTGCTCACGTGAATCTTTGTATTTGTGAACGGCACGGATTACTGTATAAACTGATTTTTCAGTTGGTAACGGAATCGGACCAGACACTTGAGCTCCTGAACGTTTAGCAGTTTCAACAATTTTCTCTGCTGATTGATCGATCATGCGGTGATCATACGCTTTTAAACGGATACGAATTTTTTGTTTTGCCATAATTTTCCCTCCTTGTTCGTCTACTTTATAGTGATAGACTTCTCCACGAAAACTCTCTTACACACCGCCATGGCAAAGCGGCCGGGTGTGTCAGTAACCTCTCGCTTCATCGCTTCTTAAAGTCCAACATTAGATATGATACATGATTTGCATCCATTAATCAATAGATAATCATATATTTCTCTAAGTTTTATCTAGCACATACCCATGTATTATAACGGAATTCTTTTACCTTTTCAATAGATAATTTAAAATAGATAATTTGTAATCTAAATGTTATAATGTAAAAAGTATTTTAACAGGTGGTGAAAACATGAAAAGAGGAATCAAGTCAGTATTACTTGTTCTTTCTATTATATTAGTAATTTCTGAACTTTTATTAGCTATTCCTTTTATAGGTGGGAGCATTGTTCTTTCAACTGGTTATAATGCCCTTGTATTTAATGGTTCTTTATATTTCATATCTACATTGATATTGTTAATAGATAATCAAAATTCTGTCAAAGCTATTTTTGTCATACCTTTAATAGGATTAATTGCGAGTTTTATTTCTATCATTCCCGTTGTTGGATGGTTATTACACATATTAATGGTCGTATTAATGGTTATTTTCTTATTTACAATTATAATAGCCCCTGTGTACATTCCATCTAAATCGTTCAAAACTACTTATAAAGATTAAAAAAGTCACGCGCTTATGCACGTGACTTTTTTTTATGAATGAACAAACATGAAATATGCTACGAATACAAAGAATAAACCATACATTATAGGATGTATTTCTTTGTGTCTCTTTGCAACGATCATAGTAATAGGATAGAAAATAAATCCGCATGCTATACCTGTCGCAATTGAATAAGTTAATGGCATCATAATCATAGTTAAAAATGCCGGTACTGCTATTTCGAATTTCTGCCAATCAATTTTACCTAGGTTGCTTACCATTAACACACCAACAATAACTAATGCCGGTGCTGTTACAGCACTTGTAACAACTGACATTAATGGAGAGAATAATAACGCGGCTAAGAAACAAAGACCGGTTACTACGCTTGCAAAACCTGTTCTTGCACCTACAGCAACACCTGCGCTTGATTCGATATAGCTTGTAGTTGTAGATGTACCGAAAATAGCCCCTACTATAGTAGCTAATGAATCTGAGAATAGTGCTTTTCCAGCTCTAGGTAACTTATTATCTTTCATTAAACCTGCTTGGTTTGCTACTGCAACTAATGTACCTGCTGTATCAAAGAAATCAATAAATAAGAAAGTTAATACAACGATTAAGAATTGCACATTAAATATAGTAGATAAATCTCCAAAAGCTTCAAATGCTGCACCGAATGTTGGTGCAACACTTGGTACTTTACCTACCACGCTACTTGGCATGTCGATTAAGCCTGTTATTAATCCACCAACTGCCGTTAATACCATACCAATAAAAATAGATCCTGGAATTTTTTTCGCCATCAATATAATAGTGATGATAATCCCGAATACTGCTAATAATACTTCTGGATTGTGCATTGTACCTAAAGTTACTAAAGTAGAATCTTCTTTTTGAACAATACCTGCTCCTTGTAAACCTACAAATGTTATAAATAAACCTATACCTGCTGAAACTGCCATCTTAAGTTCAAACGGTATAGCATTAATGATAACTTCCCTTAACCCACTCATTGTTAGAAAAGCAAATATCACACCTGAAAATAGTACACCCGTTAATCCTGTTTGCCATGGAATACCCATAGTTAATACTACTGTAAACGCAAAAAATGCATTTAATCCCATACCTGGTGCTAAACCAATTGGGTATTTAGCTATAATTCCCATGAATAAACAACCAACTAACGCTGCTAATGCTGTCGCTACGAATACTGCACCTTGATCCATTCTCATAGAATCAGGTATATTTTCAACACTAGCTAAACTTAACATTGAAGGGTTAACTGCTAATATGTATGCCATTGATAGAAATGTTGTTAGCCCACCTAGTATCTCTCGCTTATAACTTGTGCCTAGCTCATCAAATTTAAAGTATCGTTTCATTTCAAGACTCCTTTATTAATTTCAACACTGTACATTGTATTACTGTAATGTTTAAAAATCAATACCTTTACGAACATTGATTAAAAACATTCACATTATGTTCGTATTTGTAACTACAAAGCAATTTGAATCGTAATTCCTTCATTATATATAAATAAAAAACATCAACAATGACATTTCGTACGTAACATTGTTGATGTTTAATTTTATAATTTTAAATCTTTTAAGGCATCTTTAAATGGATTATTTTCAACTTCTTCATTTTTCATATATTTGTTCATTTCTTTTTTACTGATTTTACCTGTCTTTTTATTTTTAAGTCTTTTATCCATGTGTTCTTGCGATTCAGTATGTCCACATACACAACGATACACTGCCGTTTTCCCTGTACCATATAACGTAAGTTTCTTCTTACAGTTTGGACATCTAGCATTTGTAACTCTTTGTTGATTTTTCTTCGTTTTACAAGTAGGGTCCTGGCAAACTAACATTTGGCCATTTTTCGTTTTAACTTTTAACATGAATTTCCCGCACGTAGGACATTCTGTAGCCGTTAAATTATCATGCTTAAATTTGTCATCGCTATTTTTTATATCAGAAATAATCTCTTTCGTAAAACTTCTCATCTCTTTCATAAAAGCTTCTTTCTGATACTGACCTTTTTCAATTTGTGTAAGTTTCATTTCCCATTCAGCAGTTAATGCCGGAGATGTTAGTTGCTCAGGTGCTAAGTTTAATAATTGTTTGCCTTTAGGTGTTATTTTAATTTTACCTTGCACAGCTTCTATAACATTAGAACTATATAACTTTTCGATAATATCTGCTCGTGTAGCTACAGTACCTATTCCACCAGTTTCATTTAATGTTTTAGACATTTTCTTATCATTCAAGTTAAAGAATAATTGTGGTGATTCCATAGCTTTTAATAATGTTCCTTCATTAAAGTAAGCTGGTGGCTCTGTGTCTTTTCCAATGACATTTACTTTTTGGATGACCACTTGTTCGTGTTCCTTAAATGGTAATGCTTTAACAACCGCTTCTTCTTGATGAATTGCTTTAAAACCTAAATCAATTGCTACTTCTTGAACCAATTTAAAAGTCTCACCTTCTACAGTTAAATCAACAGTTGTTTCTTCATATTGATATGGTGGAAGTAATACTTCTAAAAATCGCTCAGCTACTAGCATATATATTTTTTGTTCTCTCGGTGATAATTGATCCATATTTGCTCTAACTTCTGTTGGAACAATTGCGTGATGATCCGATACTTTTGTATTATCAACAAAATGTTTCCCTGCGCGTATTTCTTTTTTAATTAACGGTACAGTATATGATTTTAATGGTGTAGCAGTTAAAGTAGACACCCTATCTTTTAATGATGAAACCATATCACTTGTTAAATAGTTTGAGTCTGTTCTTGGATAAGTTAAAACTTTATGTTGTTCGTATAAAGTTTGCATAGTATTTAACGTTTCCTTAGCGCTCATCTTATAGCGTTGGTAAGCTGTTTGTTGAAGGCTAGTTAAATCGTATAATTTTTGAGGGTATTTAGTTTTCTTCTTTTTATTAACTTTTTTAATTTCGCCTTTTTTATTTTGTAATTTATTTTTCAAGCTTTCGATTTTTTCTTTATCAAAAATACGGTCACTATTTTGTGTAAGCCATTTGAATTTATAACCGTCCACTTCAACGTTCATCTGATAATATCTTTCAGGTTTAAATGACTGTATTTCGTCTTGTCTCATCTTAACAAGATTCAATGTTGGTGTTTGCACTCTACCACAAGATAATTGTGCATCGTATTTAGTAGTTAGTGCTCGTGTTGCGTTTATTCCAACAATCCAGTCCGCTTCACTTCTACATAATGCTGCTTTATATAAATTGTCATATGCTTTACCAGGTTTTAAATTCTTGAATCCTTCTCTAATTGCCTTTTCAGTAACTGAGCTAATCCATAATCTTTTTATTGGTTTCTTTATTTTAGCTTTTTCGATAATCAATCTTGCTACTAACTCACCTTCTCGCCCCGCGTCAGTTGCAATGATTATTGATTGAACGTCATCACGTTTCATTAAATGTTGTACAGTATTAAACTGACTGCGCGTCTTTTTAATAACAACATGTTTCATATAATCAGGGATAATAGGAAGTTCACTTAATTTCCATTCTTTAAATTTCTTATCATATTCCTCTGGTGTTGCATTCGTAACTAAATGACCTAACGCCCATGTCACAATATATTGTTTGTTCTCGAAATAACCTTTCTTTTGATCATTCACGCCCATTGCTTTAGCAATGTCACGACCAACAGATGGTTTTTCAGCAAGAATTAATGCTTTCATAATTATTTCACCCATTCTTTTTTCATTCTTATTAGTATAACACGGATGATTATCCATCTAAAGTTATCAAAAACTTTTATAACAAGACAATTAATCGTATAATAGATTATAAATAATCGATGTCCATTAAAGGAGTGACTTTCATGAAAATACTTCCACTTAAGCAAATCGATCCTGTCGCCCAGTATATACAAGAGAAAAACATTCAAGATGAAAATCATGTACAATATATTCCAGATTGTATTGATAGTATTAAGTCATCTTTAAATAACAAATTTGATGAACAATCTTTTTTCTATCTTTACAATAATGAAGAAATAACCGGGATTCTAGGTTTCGAAAAAGTAGATAAAGAAACTGTAAATGTATGGGGCCCTATCGTAAATGACACTTCTGAAAAAACTTTACAATCATTAAAAGAAGCTTGGGATATGCTTTTAAATAATCATCCAGAAGTTAAATATTGTCACATATCTTTACATAAAAACCACATACTCAACAATAGTAAGTTAAAAGCATTGCGAGCAGGCTATGTTGAAACACAATATACACTTGAAATACACCAGCCCCCTCACGAAATAGAGGAACAACATCAAATGATTCATTACAGTAAACCATATTTTTATTCGTTCGATAAACTTCATTCTAAAAGTTTCATAGATAGTGAAGTAACTTCTGAAGATATAATAGATTCTTTAGATGATGACCACGCTTTATATTTATTTATGGCGGAAGGTCTCGTAAAAGGATACATTTATCTTTCAATAGATATACCAAAACACTTGGCAACTATTCCTTATCTTGCTTCACATAGAGATTACAGAAAACAAGGCATCGCTTTTCAAATGATTCATTATGCTACAACTCAAGCTTTCAATCATAATGAAGTTGAAACAGTACGCATTCATGTTGACAGTAAAAACCACGAACAAATACAGCTTCTATATGAGAAAGTTGGATTTAAAATTACAAACGAAGTGCATCATTTCAAGTACGTTCGCCTCTCTTAGGAAGCGGGATGACTAAGTTTGAAAAAAGCTTGATATAAGCGTATTTTCAATCCTAGTCAGGTACTGCCAATATAAAAAAAGTCTGGAACATAATCTATGTTCCAGACTTTTTATTGTAATTTAACATTGTAAGCGATTTATTAAGTTTATTAATTGTTTTGCATATTTAATAATGGGTAAAATGGAAGATGAATTCAATTATAGAAAGCGAGTTGTCCATATGGATTATCTTATAGCTCTGTTACCAGCATTGTTCTGGGGGAGCGTTGTATTAATTAATGTGAAAGTCGGTGGCGGACCTTATAATCAAATTTTAGGTACGACTATCGGTGCATTTATTATAGGTATATTACTCTTCATTTTTGGAGATGTAGAATTTACATTCCGTACTATTATTATAGGGATGATTTCCGGTGCCTTCTGGGCTTTAGGACAAGGATTCCAATTGCGGAGTGTTGATTTAATTGGTGTTTCTTTAACAATGCCAATATCTACAGGTTTACAACTATTGGGTACAACATTATTTAGTGCCGCATTCTTAGGTGAATGGGATACTGGCACACAAGTTGCACTTGGATTAACAGGATTAGTTCTTTTAATCATCGGTGTTATTTTTACTTCTGTGCAGAAGAAAGGTTCAACTAGCAGTGGTAATTCTAAAAAATTCGGCCAAGCAATACCGATTTTACTTATTTCAACTGTTGGTTATGTAGTTTACGTTGTAATCGGCCAAGTATTTGGCGTAGAAGGATGGGATGCTTTATTCCCTCAATCTATAGGTATGGTTATCGGTGGTGTGATTTTATCATTTAAACATAAGCCATCCGTTAAATATACAACTTTTAATTTATTACCAGGTATAGTATGGGCATTAGGTAACATGTTCCTATTTATCTCTCAACCAAAAGTTGGGGTTGGAACAAGTTTCTCATTCTCACAAATGTTAGTTATCGTCTCCACTTTAGGGGGTATATTCTTATTAGGCGAACAAAAAACAAAACGCCAAATGACTTTCATTTGGATTGGTATAGTTCTCATAATTATCGCAGCATTTATTATAGGTTTTGCTAAAGGATAATTAAATTAAAGAGAAGGAGTGTTTAATATGTATAATGATTTAAAAGATAAAGTCGTTATCATTACAGGAGGTAATAGCGGTATAGGTAAAGCAACTTCAGAACGTTTTGGAAAAGAAGGCGCTAATGTCGTTATTAACTATCTTAACAATTCAGAAGAAGCGGAAGAAGTTGTAAAAACTATTCAAGATTCAGGCAGCAAAGCAATTGCTGTTCAAGGTGATGTATCTAAAGAAGAAGATATTAAAAACTTAATACAAAAAGCTCACGAAGAATTTGGCCGAATAGATGTTATGATAAATAATGCTGGTTTTGAAAAGCCTATACCAACACACGAAATGAGTACAGAAGAATGGTCTAAAGTAATAGATATCAACTTAACTGGTGCTTTCTTAGGTAGTAGAGAAGCGGTCAAATATTATTTAGAACATGATATTAAAGGACAAATTATTAACACAGCAAGTGTTCATGATAAAATTCCATGGCCAAACTACGTTAACTACGCTGCAAGTAAAGGCGGTTTAAAATTAATGATGGAAACAATGTCAATGGAATACGGTAAATACGGTATTAGAATTAATAACGTTTCACCAGGTGCTATTGTTACAGAACATACACGTGAAAAATTCTCAGATCCTACTACAAGAGATGAAACATTAGAAATGATACCATTAAATGAAATTGGTGAAGCATATCAAGTAGCCAACATTAATGCATTCTTAGCATCTGAACAAGCAAGCTATGTACACGGTACAACTATTTATGTAGATGGCGGAATGACTAACTACCCAGCATTTATGGGTGGTAAAGGTTAATATATAAATGCTCCTAACTCGTTAGATTTTTAATTAACGAATTAGGAGCATTTTTTTCTTGAATTATTTATGTCTCATACGCTTTTTCTATACAAATAATAACTGATACATATATAAAATCACAATTGAAATAATAATACTTAGATTAGTGGCCATGCCGACAATAGGCAACGTTTTATATTTGAAAGTAATAGCGTATGAAAGCACTGATACACCTATCGGCAACAACCAGCCAATTAATAATGTTGTTTTAATCATTGGATCAGAAACTGGTAAGAAGAAATGGACAAGTAGTCCCATTAATAGACCGAACCCATAATGGAATAATAAATATTTAACAACGATTGGTAAATATGCCTTTTCAATTTTGAAGTTAAGGAATAAGCCTAATAATATCATAGACAATGGCATATTAGCGTTGGATATAATTTCAAAGAAGTTTATCGCTTTTCCTGGTATTTGTATGTTTAATATGTTTAAAATGAACATAATAATATAAGTCATTAGAGGCACAGTTTTTAATAATTTTACGCCCATTTGTTTGAAATCAAATTGGTCTCCACCATCATTAAAGTAACTGCCTACAAAATAAGTTACTCCAAACATAATAATCGCCGTACCGATATCTAGCATACCAAAATATAATAACCCTGTTTTAGGCCATATTTGTGCCACCAACGGATAAGCAAATAAGCCGATATTTACAGAAGCGGCCATCATCCCTACTGTACCTCTTATTTGATTATTATATTTTTTCTTGAATAACCATATAATAAGTAATTTAGCTAAAACACCGTATAAAATCATTAATATAGGTAGCCAACCTAAAGATAAGTCCAAGTCTGAACCGTTCAAATTGACGATAACTAATGATGGTAAAGTTACGTTTAGTACTAGTGTAGCTAATACATTACCATCTGAAGCTTTAAAGAATTTCAACTTTTTAAGTATGTACCCTAATGTAATCAATAAGATTATCATTATGAAATTTTCAGTCATTTTATCACTTCTCTCGTAAAACTCACATTTTTATATGTTAACATTGTTTAATTTTTATGCACACTTTTTGTTTGAAATTCTTTTTAATTATACTAAAATTAATTTAGTTATGTTTTAATATATCATGAAACTCAATATCAATTATACTTGCTAAGTCATTTGGGTCTATTTCAACTTGATACCCTCTCTTACCAGCACTTATAATAAAACTTGATAAAGACTGAGCACTGTCATCAATAATTGTTTTGAAAGATTTTTTCATACCAATTGGAGAACAACCGCCTCTTACATACCCTGTTACTTTTGTAAGTTGATCAAGTGGTAGTAATTCAAGCTTTTTCTGTCCAACAGACTTACTTGCTTTCTTAATATCTAAATGTTCAACTACTGGTATTACAAAAATATAATGCTCATTTTTATCATTCATTAGAACTAATGTTTTATACACTTGCTCTACTGGTTTTTGTATAAGTTTTGCAACTTGATCCCCTTCAATATGTTCTTTCCCTATTTTAAATTCGTGGATATGATAAAATATATTGTGTTGATCAAGTATACGCATAGCATTCGTTTTTAATTTTTTCATCTTTGTCACCAACTTTAATTCATTCAATAATATAAAGGAGTGTTTCAATTATGGATTTAAACCAACAATTGTCTGAACTTAAATATGATTATATTCGTATTCAAAATGATTTAGAAAAGCGAGAATCTACAGGTCAAGCAACTCAAATGTTAGAAAAGCAACTCGAACAAATTGAGGATGAAATTAGTAAAGTACGTGCTCAATTAAATCAAGATTAACGAAAGGAAGCAACCATGTTAATTTTAATTCTTTTATTATTCACACTTATTTATCTTATCATAAGCTATTTAAGTATTTATCAACTTCATACGATGTTAACTCAAGCTTTACGTTTTATCATGGGACTTATGTTATTAGTCTTTTTAGGAAGTATGATATTTACTTTTCCACTTCAATACTGGTGGTTACTAGCTGTATTGCTATGCTTAGTTTTAAATATAGAAATTACAGCATTTAAATATCGTGTGAAAGATAAAAAAGGTATTCAATTACTTAATTTAATGACAATTTTCATTCTCATTATTTATGTTATTTTAATATTTATTATTTTTTAATTAATGTCGAAAGAGTCCGGGCCATAAATAATTGTTCTGGACTCTTTTTTATTAATATAAATCTGCTAAGCTTTGTAATCTTTTCGCACCTTCATATAATTGTTCATCATCCAAGGCTAATGATATTCTTACATGATATTTACCATTTTCTCCAAATGGAATGCCAGGTGCTACTAAAATCGATTGTTCTTTAAGTAAATATTCTACAAAAGATTCACCATCAAACTTCGGTGGAACTTTTAACCATAAAAATATACCACCTTTCATCGGCTCAAATGGTATATTCACTTCATTTAAAGCAGCTTCAAACTTTGTTCTTCTTTCTTTAAATATTTCGTTTTGTTCATTTAAAAAGTCATCACATTCATTTAATGCCAATGTGCTTGCATCTTGTAATGCACCAAACATACCAGCATGTGTGTGAGTTTGATATTTTTTTAGCGCTGCTATCATCTCTTTATTACCCACTGCAAAACCTACTCTATAACCAGACATATTATAACCTTTAGATAGTGAATATATTTCAATTGCAGTTTCTTTAGCATCTTTAGATTGCAAAATGCTCGGATTCTTTTCATCAAATCCAAAAGCACTGTAAGCAAAATCATGCACAATTTGAGTGGACGTATCTTTAAATCTTTGAATTGTTTCATCAAAGAATGAAGTCGTTGCTACTGAACCAGTGGGATTGTTTGGATAAGTTAAATAAATTAATGTTGTATTTTTTAAAACGTCTTGATTTACTTCATCCCATTTAGGTAAGTAATGATGTTCAGGCTTTAACTCAAGCGGATAAGGATTGGCTCTCGCTAATAAAACACCAGCTAAATAGTCTGTATATCCTGGATCGGGTAATAGGACATTTTCATCAGGTTCTACTACGCAAGTTGGTAATGAGACTAAACCATTTTTAGTACCGTATAATATACACACTTCATCTTCTGGATCTAATTCAACATCGTAATGCCTCTTATAAAAATCTACTATTGCTTGTTTAAATGTCGATTTCCCGTGAAAAGCTCCATATTTTTGATTTTCAGGTTTTTGAATCGCATTAATAAATTCGTCAACAATCACTTTAGGCGTTTCCCCATCTGGAATACCTACTGCCATGTTAACAAGTGGTAACGGTCCGTGTTCAACTTTGCGCCCCATCGTCTTACCAAAGTAACTATCAGGTATTTGAGACAATAATCGAGATGTTCCCATTATAACGACTCCTTATCAAATAAATTCGAATAAATACTATATGAATATATTCTATCAGAGTATATATATCACACAAGCTTTAGCTGATTAATTTACTAAGAATTATATCATTTTATTTAAAAATTAAAAAATCAGAGGAAAACTCTTAATAATAAGAATTACCTCTGATTAATTTCTAATGACTATATAAAATATTTATTCTACCCTTTCACTTGGGTTTTTAAATATTTTCTTTTTAAATTTCATAATGATTTCATATGAAATTGGTACAACTAATAATGTTAATATCGTAGATGAAACAAGTCCACCTATAACAGTTATAGCTAATGCTTTAGATATCAGTACAGAACTTCCACCACCGAATAACAACGGTACTAAAGCACCAATTGTAGCAATGGCTGTCATTAATATCGGACGTAAACGTGTTCCTGCTGCTTCAATTAAAGCTTCTCGTGTTGACATACCGCTTTGTTCCATATTAATAACTCTATCTATTAATACAATCGCATTGGTTACAACGATACCAATAAGCATTAACATACCAATCATACTTGGAACTGAAATTGTTTCTTGCGTAATTAACAATCCAGCTACTACACCAATAATAGATACTGGTAATGAGAATAGTATCGCAAATGGTGCTAATCCACCTTTAAATGTTAAGACAATAACTAAGTAAACGATTAATATCGCAGCTGCCATTGCCAACACTAATTGTTCTATTGCTTCATTAATATCATCATTGGTACCACCTACGTTTACATCTACATCATTAGGTTTATCCAATTTAGATACTTTTTGATTAACATCAGATGTTACTTTGGCAACATCGTCTGCAGTAATTTTTGCATCTACTGAAACGGATATTTTATCATTTTCTCTCGTAATTGTATCAGGTGAAGTTGTTTTCTTAAGTGATGCTATCTCACTCAATTTAACGTCTTTACCTAATGGTGTCGTTAATTTTGTATTTTTTAATTTGTCTTCTGACCAGTCTGTTTTTTCATCCTTAGTCAATTTCACATCTATAGATTTACCATCGTCATTTAATTTTGTAACGACTTTATCTTGTGTTGTTTGATTAAGTGTCATTGCAATTTGACCAGCTGATAAGCCGAGTTTCGTTGCTTTATTTTGGTCTACTTCAATATCATACTGTTCATATGATTCAGAAAGGTTTGAACTTACGTTTTCAACTCCACTTACTTTAGCAATTTCTTTTTCTACACTTTTAACTGTATCTTCTATTGCTTCAGTTGATGGTCCAGAAACTTTAACAGATACTTCGTTTGCTGTACCGCCTGTAGAAAAGTCTTGTTGTTTCCATTCTCCTTTATGATCAAATGTTCCAATGTGATCCATTACTTTTTTACCAACATTGTCCCAATTTGGAGTATCTTTATCATATTTCACCATTAAAGCCATATCATTTTGAGCTGACGGATTGAATGGATTTTCTCCACCGACGCTATATTGAACAAAGTCTACATTTTTATCTTTTGATAAATACTTTTCTGCCTGCTCACCATTTTTAACAACTTGTTCTTCTTTTTCACCAGGTGAAGGTTTATAAGTTAGTGCTAACATCTTGTCTTCACCAGTATCTATAAATGATTTCCCAATATACGGAGTAAATACTAAAACGATACTCGCTACGACAAGTATAAGACTTAGTAATATAACAAGCCACTTATGATTTAAGTTCCATTTTAATACATTTTTATATTTACCAGCTAACCAATTGCCTTTTTCTTTTTTGCGTTTTTTAATACCATTTTTAAAGAATATGTGTGATAACACTGGTACTATCGTTAACGCGATTAGTAATGAAGCAAGTAAACTAAATGCTACTGCTAAAGCAAATGGTCTAAACATCTCACCGATTTGACCAGTTACAAATGCTAATGGTAAGAATACGACTATTGTAACGATAGTAGATGACATAATCGGAATAAACATTTCTTTAGTTGCACTCGTGATTAATTTTCCACCAGTTAACTTTTCAGCGCTATCCGTCATCCGTCGATAAATATTCTCTATAACGACAATCGAATCGTCAATTACACGACCTATCGCTACTGTTAAGGCACCTAATGTTAAAATATTAAGTGAAACATCTAACGCCTTTAACCCTATTAAAGCCATTAGTAATGACATTGGTATTGATACCATTGCTATAATTGTTGATTTCAAGTCTCTTAAGAAGAAGAGTATGATGATTACGGCTACAATTGAACCTATCAACGCTTTTTCAACCATTGTAGATACAGAGTCTTTAATAGTTGAAGCTGTTTCCATTAATTGTACTGATTCAATATTTTTATGATCTTTCTTATAAGCTTCAACTTCTTTATCTACATTATCTACTACATCCACTAAATTGGCATCCGTAGCTTTTGTAACTTGTAACGCAAGGGCATTTTTGCCGTTAGTTTTTGAAATTGAATCTCGTTTCTTTTCTTTTTTTACATCAGCAATGTCTGACAGTTTTACTGTTGGAATACTTTGCGATGCTTCAGAACTTTCTTCATCGCCTTGCGCTGCTTGCTGTGCTTGACTTGCCTGTTCTGCTTGACTAGCGCCTCCTTGACTAGCTTGCTGGTCTCCACCACTCGAAGCGCCACCAGTCATTGGAATTTCTAAATCTTTTAATGCTTTAATTGATGTGAAACGACCATCGACTACTATAGATTTCAAGTCATCTCCGAAAGTATATAACCCTAATGGCGATTCTTTTGTAGCACCATCGATATATTGAAGAACTTCATCTTCTGACAAACCTCGTTTAGTAAGTTCATTTTGATTAAATTCTAAGTTAACTTCTTCCAATGTTTGTCCTGATAAAGACACACTTTCAACTCCATCAACTTTTTCAAGCTTAGGAATTAAATCTGATTCCATTTGTTTTGTAACTTTTTCTAAATTATCATTTTTATCAGAAATTGAATAACTGACTACAGGGAATGAGTACATAGACATTCTACTCATGTCTGGGTCTTGAACGCCTTCAGGTAAATCAAGTTCCTCTAATTTCTTTCTTAATTCTGTTTCTGCTTCATCCATGTCTGTTTGGTATGTATATTCTAATGTGATGGCAGATGCATTTTCTAACGATTGACTCGTTACATTTTCTACACCTTCTAAGTTTTGTACTTGTTTTTCTACAGGTTCTGTTACATTATCAAGTACACTTTCGGGTGTAGCACCAGGATATGGCGTTGTGACTGTAATAACGGGTGTTGTTACATCCGGTAATAACTCAAGTTTCATTTTAAAAGCTGAATATACGCCACCCAATAATATAATAATTGTCATTAACAAAATGGCAAATTTATTATTGAGTGAGAACTTTATCATTTTTTGAACCACTCGTTTTCCCCCTATTTATCTTTTCTTAACTCATTCTATAATATAACGGTCACTATTCATACAACTAACAGAGAATAAAGCACTAAAAATTTTTAATTTTTAGTGCTTTATTAATCTTAATTTCTCTTTATTTTTTTCTCTATTTTTCTCTTATAAGTTGTAACAGCCGGTTTAACCTTTTCTATTGCTGTATAAATTGGTTTATTTAATACATAATCAAATTCACCAATTTTTTCGCTTAAGTATGTTCCCCAAACACGTTTAAATGCCCATAAACCATAATGTTCATGATCTTGGTCTGGGTTATTGTCAGTGCCACCAAAGTCAAACTTAGTTGCACCTTTTTCTTTAGCAAAACGCATCATTTCGATAATCATACGATGGTTCGGTAAAAATTCACGATACTCGTTTGAAGAAGCACCATATAAATAATATGATTTTTTACCACTAAATATAAGAATACCACCTGATAAATAAACGCCATCTGGTTTTTTCTCTTTAAGTTCTTCCATTTCTTGAATGCGTTTTTCATAATTTCCTAGCTTTTCTTCTGCATCTTTTAGTTGGTTTACAACTTTCTTATTTTGACGTTTATTTTCTAGTTTTTCTTTTTCTTCTAATAAAGCGTCACGTTCTTTAAATAAATCTTTAAGAACTTTATCTGGAACAACTTTGACTAAGAATAACTCACAATCTCCATCTGGATGTAAATGGTCATAGATGTTTTCAAAGTATGACAAATCTCTAGTTAAGAAATTATCACGTTCGCCAGTTTCTTCCATGATTTGCGCAAAGATTTTTAAATCGTCTCTATTTCCTATAATTAAATCAGTTCCTCGTTTTAACGAGTTTCTCACACGTGAACGATTACGCTTATCAAAACTTTGCATTAAATCTTCTTCAGATTGATCTACTTTAGTAATCATCGTCATTCGTGGTTGAATATATGATTTACTTAAACCATCTTCAAAACCTTTATGTTTGAATCCTAAAGAAGTTAAAAATTCTAATACACCTTCTGACTCTTCTACTTCAATATCAGGGTCAATTTTAATCGCATAACTTTTTTCATTTCTAGCTAATTCTTTCGAGAGTTCCAAAAGCATTTTTACAGATTTTTCATCTTTGTAATCTACTACAAAACCTCTTGATATGTAACACAATGTGTAAGGTAATTTTGGTACTTTTTTAAATAACATTTGCGCTACACCAGTAAGTGTTTCACCGTCACCTACAGCAATACGACGAGAATACCAACCTGTAAGCTTTTTGGATTCTGCCCACTTTGTAAGTTGCAACATATCACCATTTGGATGTTGCTTTACAAATTCATCATGTTGCTCATGAGTGATATTCATTTTTTTAATCGCCATTTATAAATCTCCTTTTTATCAATTCGTTTCTTAATTATACAATGAAACGTTCATTAATTTCACGTATTAGCCTAACATTTGTTATACTTAATAAACAAAACCATAAAGTTAGGATTGAAATAAATGAGACAATTATTACTTGTGTTGTTCATTATACTCAATACTATCATGATTGTTACAAGTTTAAACGTTGATATTGAAATCAATTTTTTAAGTTACCGCGTTATACTTGTTGCATTCAGCTTTTTATTGAGCATAGTATTCATCCTTGAAAATGCTAATAAATCCACACTAACTTTAGCAATTTTAAGTGCACTTGTTGCTTTAGGTCATTTATCAATAATTATTCAGAATGTATACCTTAATGTATATTCTAATTAAATTCAAACATCTTGAGTTTTGGTGCTAACCTCTGCTCAGCATAATTCTCCCAATCCACTGGACTGGGAGAATTTAATTATATCTATTAAGTTTAATTAACTTTAAACACTTTTCTATTAATCATGAATAAAATGATTAAAATGAGTGAAACTATGACAATTGTTAATACATATGGTATAACATCGTGTTCTCCTTTTATCCCGACAAGTGGTGTTACAAGTCCTCCAAATGCAAATTGTGATAATCCTAATAAACTAGAAGCACTTCCAGCACCACGTTTATTGTTTGCCATAGCTATTGAAAATCCTGTAGTACCAATTGCAGAAACAGGACTTACTAAAATAAAGAAACCAATCATAAGTATCCAAATTGACCAACTATTTAACAACGTTAGAGATACTATAATAACGCCTATAATTTGTACAAAAGCGAATACTTTCATCAATGTATGTTCATCAAAACGATCAACCAATTTATTAACCAACTGTCCTGAAAATATTAAACCAAGTCCATTAAAAGCAAACATCCAACTAAAAGCAAAAGAGGAAACGCCATATACTGATTGTACGATAAATGGTGATGCTGAAATATAACTAAACAGTAATGCAAAAGTACTACCTTGTATAAATAATGGTAATAAGAATTTTGGATTTTTTAATAATTCTTTAAAGTCTCCTAAAATTTCGCTTATTCTACCCGAAGAACGATTATTTTCAGGTAATGATTCTGTTAATTTATAAAATGATAAGCAGAACATTATCGCTCCAAAAGCTGTCAGTACTAAAAAGACAGTTTTCCAAGTAGAGAATTCAAGTATTATCCCCCCTAGCACAGGTGCTAATATAGGCGCGACACCGTTAACGAGCATTAATACAGCTAAAAATTTAGTTAAAGCCTTTCCGGAATATAAATCACTCGACATTGCCCGGGAAATAACTGCACCTGCTCCGCCGGTAAAACCTTGAACAAATCTTAAAGCCATCACGACATATATATTTGGAGCAAACACACATAATATCGAAGCGATAGTGTAGACAACCAACGCAACCATTAAAGGTTTCTTACGACCAATAAAATCTGACAGTGGTCCTACAAATACTTGTCCTATTGCTAAACCTATCATAAATAATGTTAAAGTAAGCTGTGTATTCGATGTGCTTGTATTAAAATCATTACTTATCTCAGGTAATGCAGGTAAATACATATCAATAGAGAATGGACCAAAAGCAGTTAATAAGCCTAATATAATAATTAAAAATAACGAAGGTTTAGCCTTCTTTTGTTCGATCATAAGACATGCTCCTTTATGTATAATACTTTCTATTATATGCTTTTTAAATTTCAAATATCAATATTATATTTTATTACGATATATAAACGCTTTACTTTCACGAAACCATCATTCAAAATATAGTCAGAAACAAAGTAACGGAGTGAAATAATGAATATATTTTTAACCGGTGCAACAGGCTTTGTAGGTGCTGAATTAATAAAATCACTTGCTAAAGATGCGCACAAGAATTTTTACATTTTATACAGATCTGAACAAAAGAAATTAATGCTATTAAATAAAGTGGAAGAATCATATCATGAAAGAATGCATTTTATTTATGGTGATATTACGAATGAAAATTGTAACGTTAGTGAAAATCAAATTAAAGACATACCACAAATAGATAAATTTTATCATTTAGCTGCTTTAGTGAAGTTTAATTTTGAATTAGCTGATGAATTGTTCCAAATTAATTATACGGGTACTCAGCATGCAATAGAATTAGCGAAAAAGCTGAATAGTAAACATTTCCTTTACGTATCCACTGCTTACACAATAGGTGAAAAAGAATTAGCCTATGAAGAACTTCACCCGATAGATGCGCCAACAAACAACCCATATGAAGCTTCTAAAGTACAAGCTGAACATTTAGTCGCTCAGGAAAAAGATATGGCAACATCTATCATAAGACCAGCTATCATTATAGGAGATTCAGTAACTGGAGAAGCAGATTCTAAATTTACATTATATGGATTTATGAAAGCTTTAAAAGTTTTTAAACGAAGAATCACTAATAAAAACATTGAAACTGTATACAGATTATTTGGAGATAGCACACATACTTCTAATTTTGTACCTGTTGATTATGTTGTAGATGTTTTGACGGTGGCTTGTGATTATGCAGAAAATCAAAAAATTTATCATGCAACAAATAATTATCCGCCTTCAAATGATTTTATTTTTGAAACAATAAAAAAACATTTAGATTTTCATCAATTAGAAGTCGCACCTATATCTGAAATTAATACCATTACAGATGAAGAAAGAGTGCTTAATAGTTTTATAGATGTATTTGCACCTTATTTTTCAAAATCCATTAACTTTAACGATGAAAATACAGCATATATGATGAATCAAGCAGGTAAAGACACTTTACAATTGAGTCATGATGCACTAGATATGATTATTCGTGTATATTTTGAAAAATAAAGGTTTCTTTATACAAATGAAACAGCAACCCGTTATTTTAAAATTAACAGGTTGCTGTTTTTTTACGTTTAACCACCAATATAATTCATGTTGATTTTGTTTTTCTTACGTCTCGCCACTGTTGCTTCCGTTCTTTCATCTGAATATTTATCATCTCGAATATTCCATAAATGTTTGAGTGTTGTTAATATTTCATTATCTGTCTTTCCATCTCGCAATTCAGTTTTTATATCATAACCATTTTTCTCAGCAAAAAGACAACCATAAAATTTTCCATCTGAGGAGATTCTTGCTCTTGTACATGAAGAACAAAATGATGCAGATACACTTGTAATTAATCCAAATTGAGCACCATTATCTTTATGTCGGTAATAAGTCGCGACCTCGCCAAAATAACTTGATTCTACTGGTTCGATTTCAAAATGTTGACCGATTTGTTCTAGCATTTCTTTTTTCGTGACTACTTTATCAAAATTCCAACCATTATCATTTCCTACATCCATAAATTCTATAAATCTTACGACAATATTGTTATTTTTAAAGTATTCTACTAAAGGTATAATTTCTTGATCGTTAATACCTTTTTGTATAACTACGTTTACTTTTACTTTAAAACCTATTTTCTTAGCGTAATCAATTTGTTCAAGTATTTGTGAAGCAGAGATATTACGGTTGTTAATCGATTTAAATAGTTCATTATCTAATGCATCTATGCTGACATTAATCCTTCTTAATCCTGCATCGTATAGATTTTGGCCGTGTTTTTTTAGCAACAAACCATTCGTTGTTAAACCAATATCATTAATACCTTCAATTTCATTAATACCTTGGATTAATTTATACAAATCACGTCTTAAAAGAGGTTCTCCTCCTGTAATTCTTACTTTTTCAACACCAAGGCTACTGTATAATCGAGCTAAACGGATGATTTCGTCAAAACTGAGCAGTTCTTGTTTAGGTAAAAATACAAAGTCATCGCCAAATATTTCTTTTGGCATACAATAATCACATCGAAAATTACAACGATCCGTAACAGATATTCTTAAATCTCTAATTGGTCGTCCTAATTTATCCTTGATTGCTTGATTCATCGTAACGCCCCCTCTACCTACAACAGTTAATGCTCTATTTCTTTCAAATCCTCTTGATAGTTAATATTTTTATACCAATTATGTTGATTATTTATTTCATCCACATCTAACCATTGTGCAGGTCTATTTTCATATATTTCTTTCATTCTATATTGACCTTGATCTAAAGATTGTTTAATCTCACTTTTAACACGATGACTATAAAATGCTAATGTTGGCATTTTAAAACCATTCGCTTCATATCCAGCAATATCTAGCTGTTCCTCCATTACTCGAGATATAAAAAATTGATATAAATAACTGATAGATTTTTCAGTTACCATCGGTGTATCACATGCAATCACAAAATAACATTCGGTATCGTATGATTCCATTACACTGTATATACCGCTTAATGGACCGTTATTTGCATATACTGGTTCATCTACTACAACATCACTATAATCAAATGAATCTTTTAAAGTTTCATTTGTACTTATTACAATTCTCTCGAACAAGTTGGTTTGATTCAAAGTTTTAATAATTTTTTTATAGAATACTTCTCCTTCAATTGTTGCAAAAGCTTTTGGTGAACCAAAACGACTGGATTGTCCTCCAGCTAGAATTATTGCTATCATTTTTCTTTTACCCTCCACTAACTGGTGGAATAAGTGCAACTGTAGCATCACTAGTTATTGTGTCATCATCTTGCACAAACTCCTCATTAACAGCTATTTGAAAAATTTCTCCTTTTAATTCCGGATAATTTTCAAATAAATATTGCTTAAATTCTAACACAGAGTATGTTTTATTGAGCGTAATTTGCTCTTCTTTTTTGTTTAATAATTCTTTTAAATGAGCAAAATACAATACTTTCATAATCAGTCCTCCATTTTAATTGAAGAATGGTATTGTTTTTGGGAACCTTGCCATTCTTCACCATCTTCCCATATCTCTTTTTTCCATATTGGTACAATTTCTTTTATACGCTCTATAGCATATTCATTTGCCGCATATGCATCGTGCCTATGAGGTGAAGAAACACTAATAACAACTGCAATATCAGAAATTTGTAACTCACCAATTCTATGGGCAATTGCAATAATTGTACCTGGCCACTTTTTTTCAATTTCTTCGCCTATTTGAGCCATTTTTTTCTCAGCCATAGGCTTATAAGCTTCATATGCTAAATATTCTGTCTTGATGCCTTTTGTCCATTCTCTCACATGTCCTGTAAATACTACAATAGCTCCTTGTCGTGAGTTTAATGTCCATTCTCTATATTTTTCTGGATTTATTGGTTCAGAGACAATTTCAAATTGTTTCATAATTGCACCTACTCTTTTTGGAATAACCATTTTTTAAACCAATCAAGAAATAGTTTTCTTTCATCTTGATTGTATGCATTAAAGTTATAGACTACATTGCTTAATTTATCTTTTAGACCATCTGTATTTTCACCCAATACTACTTTAGGGTAATCTTCAGATTTGAATCCTTCAATCAATAAAATATCTGGTTGTATGGATAAATCTTTGTTAATAATTTCTGTTAATGAACGATGTACTTTTGTGACACGTTCAATTAATTCATGTCCCAAAACGATACTTTCTTCTGCACCATTATTAATAAATGAAAGACTATCTACTTCTTTATGATTTAAAGATATATCTTGTGTTCCATGCCCATGGTGTTTAATCGTCGAAACAGATAACTGGTATTCTTGGCATATTTTAATTAAGTCATTAATCAAAGTTGTTTTACCACTATTTTTATAACCTACAATTTGCATGATTTTCATATATTTAAATTACTTTCGTATGATTGATGATCAGTAAGTAATACCTTTACTTCATCACCTTTACTGTAACCTCTAGTACCACTCGGCAATATGATCATTCCGTTGCTTTTTGCTATTGCAACCACAGCGTTTGATTTATTAAAACCTGATGGAACAGCAATTATCCCGTCGTTTGTAAATGAGAGTTTACCTCGAATGAATCTAGTAAAAGGATTAGGTTTTTTAAAGTCTTCACCTAATTTAGCATTTATAATAACTGGATATATATCTTTGCTTGCCATCATTCTTAGAATAGTTGGCTTTGTGAATAAATGAAAACCCGAATAACATGCAGAAGGGTTACCTGATAACCCAAATAATAGTTTGTCATTTTTATAAGCTACTGTTGTAACACTACCAGGTCTCATTTGTACTTTATTGAATAATACTTCTGCATCAATTTCTTTATATACTTGTGGTAAATAATCAAAGTCCCCTACTGATACGCCACCTGTTGTAATGACAATATCATTTTCTGCCAGTGCTTTATTTACACTTTCAGTACATCCTTGTAAGTTATCCTCTTGTATTTTATAAGTTTTGGATTGAATATTCATTTGGTCACATAACGCTTTAATCATTGGGCCATTTGAATTTCTGATTTTACCTGGTTCTAATGGTTCATTAGGTCCTACTAACTCACTACCTGTTGCAATAATAGCTACTGTCGGTCTTTTAAATACTTTTACTTTTTCATAACCAAAAGTAGCTAACACAGCTATAACACCACTGTTAACCAATTGACCTTTTTCTAATACAACATCATCTTCCGTACATTCTTCACCTTTAAATGCAATATTTTCTCCAGTTTTAAAAGGTTTTCTAATTGTAAATCCTTTTTCATTTTCTGTCGTTTGTTCAAACATAACGACTGCATCTGCACCTTCAGGTATAGGAGCTCCAGTCATAATACGAACCGCTTCGTAACCTTTAATACGCACTTTAGATGGTGTTCCTGCTCCAATGTGATCAACTACGTCGAATTGTATTCGGTTATTACTTTCTGCCCCTTCTGAATCTTTACTATTGACAGCAAAGCCATCGAATGGTGATTTATTAAATCTAGGAATATCATATGTAGCTATAACATCTTCCGCCAATATATAATCCAGAGCATCATCAATATGTACTGTTATAGGATCTTTATTCTCAACAACTTCAATAACACGTTTTATCGCATCATCAACTGGTATTGGTTTTCTAATTTCAACTGTCATAATATGCACTCCATTCATAATTTAACTATGTTCACATGTTATAATAAACTTAAGAAAGGATGATTATACATGTCAGATTTCACACATTTTAATGAACAAGGTCGAGCGAAAATGGTAGACGTTTCAAATAAAGAAACAAGTACAAGAATTGCTGTCGCTCATTCAAGTATTCAAGTTAATGAAAAAATTTATAACCAAATTCAAAATGGTAAAAACAAAAAAGGTGACGTACTAGGAACTGCTCAAATTGCAGGTATTATGGCTGCGAAAAACACGAGTCAGCTTATTCCTATGTGTCATCCTTTACAACTTACAGGTATTGATATCGAATTTAACTGGGATGTTGAAGATTTGAATAACTTAAATATAACTGCAACAGTTAAGACTAAAGGCCAAACTGGCGTTGAAATGGAAGCATTAACGGCTGCCAGTGTATCAGCTTTAACAATTTATGATATGTGTAAAGCTGTAGACAAAGGCATGATTATTGGTGAGACTTATTTATCTCATAAATCCGGAGGCGTTAATGGAGACTTCAATCGTCAATAATTTACTTATTAAGCTCATACACTAAATGATTTAATTCTTTAGTTATGAGCTTTTCCATTGCCAATTTCACAGCGCCAGTTGACCCTGGTATAGACATTATAATTTGCTTACCTACTGTTCCAGCGACTGCTCTAGATAAAATTGCACGAGAACCTACATCTTCTGTATAGCTCAAATATCTAAATATTTCTCCAAAGCCCTCTATTTCTTTGTCAAATAACGGTGTAATTGCTTCGATTGTAACATCTCGTGGACTTATACCTGTCCCACCTGTTGTTATAATGGCGTCAATATCTTGAGATAGCCATGTTTGAATAGCTTCTCGTATAAAAGATGCATCATCTCTAACTATTTTATAATGCTCTTCTTTTACCGACACATTCATACCATTTAAATAAGATAGAACAAGTTGCCCACCTTTATCAGTTTCTTTATTTCTAGTATCACTAACTGTTAAAACTGCAATGTTTATATTTCTATCAATTTTATCAATCACACTCATTATTTAACCTCCTAGCCAAACATATTTTCTACAAATTGTTTACCCTCTTCTACAGATCCGATATCGTGAATTAATAATCTTCCGTTATTAAAAGCAACAACTCGGTGATCATCATATAAATATTGAATCATATAAGCATTTGATTTATGCAACAAACCATTTTGAGCTATAAACTTTTCAATAGCTGGGCGATTTAACTTTTCATTAATATATTGAATTGTATCGCGACCACACAGCTCAGTAATCATTTGACTTGATGATGATAAATGAGGATAAGTTGGATTTTCTCCGCATGTTTCACATTCATCTCGTTTCATTTGTGTAAAACCAAATGATTGATGGTCACCTTCCCATACATCACCGAATGTTAACTTCGGCGTAAACTCTTCTCCAGATAAAATTTTAAGCGCATCTGTTACTTGTAAGCTTGTCGCCATAGTAACTGCTGGATTAATGACACCAACAGTATCACAAGTGCGATTTATAGCCGGGATTTCTGGCAATAAACAATTAAAGCACGGTGTTTTTTCTGGGATAAATGTAGCTTGAACATATGTAGATTCTAAGCAAGCACCATAAATCCATGGAATATTCATTTTATATGCAAAATCATTTATTAATAATCTCGTATTAAAATTATCTGTAGCATCAATGATGACATCAGAATATCGTGCAACTTCTTGTAATAATTTAGCGTCACATTGTGCGATATAAGTTTTTATTGTTATATCTTCTCTAATTTTTCTTAAATGTTTTTCTGCAGCGACTACTTTTGGAAGCATTTCTTTTATATCACTTTCAGTAAATAACGTTTGTCTTTGCAAGTTTGATACTTCTACATAATCACGATCTATAATATTTAATCGCGCTATCCCTGAGCGTGTTAACTGTTCCGCAACATGCGTTCCAAGTGCACCCATCCCTACTATTGTCACATTACTTTTTGCTATATTTTCTTGTCCTTTTTCACCAATTTTATCAAATAAAATTTGACGAGAATATCGTTCGTTCATTTATACCAACCTTTCACGACTCTTTATCTCCATTATAGATTGAAATTGCAATATCCTCAATCAATAGAGGGAATTGAACAGAAATATAATAATTTAGGGAGCGGTACAGAAATCCTAATTTTAAAAAGATTTTATAGTGCTACTATAACTAACGAGTTTGAGACATTGATTATGTTCCACTCCCTAAGAACATTAAATTGTTTTCTTTTCTACTTTTGTCATATGCATCATCGAGATTAAAGCTACTAAACCAAATATCGCTAACAAGAAAAATGCTAAATGGTTTGAACCTGTTAAGGCTGTGACCATAGTAATAATAAGTGGTGGGAAAAATCCTCCTAAACCGCCCATCATTGATACGATTCCGTTTACTACACCAGCTTCTTTGCTGAAATAAGTAGGAACAAGTTTGAAAATTAGCCCATTTCCAATACCTGCAGACACACTGATTGTTAAGCAACCAATTGTAAATAACATGATATGATTTGATAATGCTAGTATTAAAGCACCAGCTATCATAATGCCAAAGAATATTTTCAACATATTTAATGCATTAAATTTATCGCCTAACATACCACCAATTGGTCTTAATATTGTAGCTATTGCGATAAACACACCAGTTCGTATCCCTGCATCTACTTTGTCGATTTCAAAGTGTCCTACTAAAAAGTTTGGTAAAAATAATCCGAAAGCTACGAATGCACCAAATGTGATGAAATACCAAAAACTGAAATAGTAAAGTTTATAGTTGTTTGCTACTTGTTTAGTTTGTTTTAACATAGGTACTTTAACTTTAGGTTCTTGTTTATCTCCAAAAACAAACATCAAAATAGCAAATAACGCCATTACTAGTACATATAATTGAACAGTATGTTGCCAACCGATAGCCCCTGCTATTGGTGGAGCTAAAAATGATGAAACAGCTGTACCTAAATTACCCATACCGTATATACCATTAGCAAAACCATGTTTTTCTTTCGGATAATATTTAGGAATCGATGTAACACCAACTGAAAACACCGCACCACCTAAACCAATAAAGAATCCAGCTATCATTAGTCCTGTAGTTGAAGTTGCTTGACTTAAATAAAATACTGGAAAAATTAAAATAATAAAACTAATTAAAAAGACAAGTCTAGATCCAATTAAGTTTGTGTAATAACCAATAGGAATTCTTAGAATTGAACCTAGAATAACAGGTATCGCTAAAATAATAGCTTTCTGACTTTCTGGTACGTTAAAATCTTGTGATATGTATGGCATTAAAGGAGCTAAAATACTCCACACCATAAATCCTGCCATTAAGCTTAAGGTTTGTAACGGTAATTGGACTTTACCTGTGTTGTTTTTCATGACTTTCACCCTTTTTATTTGTAGATAATTTAAAACTCTTTTCAACTACATTTTAGGTTATTTGTGAAAAACTGCACATAAGGAATTCCCCTTACCTCCTTCAGTAATTTCCCTATAAAATAATGGTGTGAGGTAGAAGTACTTAACTCAAAATAATTCTCCTAATCTGCTGATTTGAAAGTGCATGGTTGTCTAGAGTATGGCTCGAGCCTGTAGTCTCTCGCGCATACTATTCCCTTGGGCGTCAGCACTTTACAAATTCGTTCAAGTGAAATTCAAAGCTAAATTGATAGTTAATCTAATAAATTGAGCTCTTATTGGATTTTCGGCTTAATTAATCCAACAAAAGGTGTTCTACTTGGATTATTGCCTTAGTTAATCCAACAAAAGGTGTTCTACTTGGATTATTGTCATACTTAATCCAACAAGCAAGTCATCTCTCGCCACTCTAAGTCGTATCAACAAAAAATAACGTACAAGGCTCGATGTCCTTGCACGTTACAACTTTATATCCTATTGATTTACGATATGGTGATTAACCATTTAAAAATCTAATAATTTTTTCTTCATAGCATATTCAACTAATTCTGGACGAGATTTTAAATTAAGTTTATCCATAATTCGTGCTTTATGTGCTTCGATTGTTTTTACTGAAACAAATAACTTTTCAGCTATGTCTTTATTTCCGTACCCTTTTGCGATTAAAGGAAGTATCTCTAATTCTCTTTGAGATAAAATTTTAAATGGATCATTCGAGTTAGTATCTGATTGGTTACTTGGGTTAACAAGCTCATTAACAAGTGCACTCGTAACTTTCGAATCAATATACATTTCATCTTTATAAACTGTTCTTACTGCATGAATTAATTCTTCATCAGGCGCATTTTTCAAGATATAACCTTTAGCTCCATTTCTTAAAACATGAAACAGATATTCTTCATCGTCAAACATCGTTAATATAAGTATTTTAGTTTCCTTAAAATCTTCTGAAATTTTACCCGTCGCAATTAATCCAGATTCACCTGGCGGCATACTTAAATCCATAATCAATACATCAGGCTTATGTTTAGCAACCATTTGATATGCTTCTATTCCATCTGCGGCAGTTGCCACTACTTCCATATCTTCTTGATAGTTTAATATCATAGAAAAACCTGTTCTAACAACTGCATGATCATCTGCAATTACGAGTTTCATTTGTCTTCCTCCACGTTTATGCTATTGGTACTTTTAATTTAATGTTAGTACCTTTACCTATTTTGCTTTCAATATTAACGCTACCACCTACTATTTCTGCACGCTCTTGCATGCCATACAGACCTAGCCCTGACCCTTTAGGTTGACTTCCAATAACAAAACCGGCACCTTGATCAGCCACTTCTACTTGAATCATATTGTCTTCAAATAACATGTGTACATCAACACTATCTACATTAGCATATTTTAAAGAATTAAATACCGCTTCTTGGACAATTCGGTAAACAACCGTTTCAATTTCTGGATTAAATCTAAGCTCAACAGAATCAAAGTGATAATGAACTATAAATCCAAAGTTCTTCTCCAATTGTTTGAAATATGATTTAAATGCAGCATTTAAACCTAAGTCATCTAATGAAGATGGTCTTAACTCTAAAGATAAATTGCGAATATCATCTATTAATCTAGACATTATACTTTCTATATCTTGTGACTGAGTTTTCAATTGATCTATATCATCTTGGTATTTAAGTAATCTCAACTCTACACTGACATTTAATAATTCTTGAACAACACCGTCATGTAGTTCTCTTGAAATTCTTTTTCTTTCATTTTCTTGTGCTGAAATGATCTTTTGCATCATTGTTTGTTGATGTAATTTTTGTTGTCTTTCAATTTGTGGGGACACATTTTGTAGCGTGTACACCATGATATCTTCTTCTTGGCTAATCGTTTGATAAGTCGCAGTGAAAGGTTCTACTGATCCACTGTTTGTTTGCATAAATACTTGGAAGCTTGTATTACCAATGTTCCTTGATTCTAAGAAACAATCTCTACACGATTGTAGTGCGTATTCATTTGAATAACCTTCACACCTACTACATATAGCATGTGTCAAAGGTTCTTGATTATCTTCTGAAATGATTTTTCTAGCCGCTTTATTCATATCAATAATTTGTCCTTTACTATTTAAAAAGACGATCATTTCACTTGTTTTTTCATAATACTGCTTTAAAATATTGTTTAATTTTGAAGCGTTATCTACACTCATGAATTAATCATATCCTCTCTTTGAAAAGGGCCAAAACTAGAAAAATGCAATTGTTCTAAATTTGGTAATCGTTTATCGTTTCTTTGTCCTAACAATAGAACACCCTTCACTCTATTTTTAATCCATAATGGAAATGCAATAAGAGCAGTTAATTCCTCACTTTGAATAATCGGATAATTAAAGACTTGGTCATTGTAAATGCTGTCTTTAATATTATGAAGAATCATTTCTTTACCACTCTTAATTACAATTCCTGCTATACCCCTGCCGTTTCTTAAAATGATGTTTTTATATCTATGATTCAAATTTCCAGATACATACTGCCATTTTATGTGACTAGACAAATTTGTGTCCAAAGCCATAGCGATACCAGCAAAATCAAAATCATACTTATTTCTAATTTGATCAAGTTTTTCTTGAAAATTAAAATCATCAGACATTTTTCAGCACCTCAACTCATTTTTCACCTTTAGTTTAATTCGTTTTATGCTTTCTGTAAATAATATAACTTCTACTAAAGTAAGTTAATGGCACGCTCCACACATGTACTAATCGAGTGAATGGCCACATACTTGTTATCAATAACCCTAAAATAATATGCGTCTTAAATGTCCACGGAACAGTAGTCATTAATTCCGCATTAGGTCTAAAAATCAACAAACCTCTAAACCACACAGAAATTGTTTGTCTATAATCAAAATCTGGTACCGTTGCATTCGTCCATAAAGTAGCTACACATCCCATAAATACAATCGCTAATAATAATATATTAACTAAAATATCGGAAAATGAACTCATTCTTCTTACATTGTGTTTAGTAATTCTACGAGCTGTTAATAAAAACATACCGATTAATGTAACTATACCAAATATACTTCCGATATAAACCGCTCCTATATGGTATAAATGATTGCTTACACCTATAGCACTTAGCCATTCAGCAGGTATACCTAAACCAACAATATGCCCAAAAATAACTGGAATAATACCTAAATGGAATAAAATACTCCCCCACATTAATTGCTTTTTCTCAATGAATTCACTTGATTTTGCGGTCCATGAAAACTGATCATATTTAAATCTAAATATATGCCCAACTATAAATATGGCTACACATAAATAAGGAAAAATGACCCAAACAAATTGATTAATCATGACTCGCCACCTTCTCTTGTTCAATTACACATGATTTTAATGTTTCACGTAATGCTTTAATAAGATGGAAGTACGGACTATTTTTCTGAGCTAAAACTTTCATTAATTCATATGTTCCGTCTTCGATAACCATCACAACGAGCGTTAAACTTTCTTGTGCTCGACTATCTCCTATCCATTCAGCTGCATATAAAAATTCTAGCATTAATGGTAAAAAATCCGATAATTCACTTTTAGGCATTTCTAAACCAAACATTTCATATAAAACTTTTAACCTTGCTAACATTTGTCCTCTTTCTTTTTGTTCAGTTAACTTATTATAAGTCATATACAAAGTTGTTTTCTTTTCAAAATCAAATGTCTCTGTATAAACTTCTTGAATGTCATCTAGTGATATTTCGTACATATTATCCCAGTATTGTTGTATAGAATCATAAGCTGGATGTTTTTCATCAAACGCTGATTCAAAAGCTTTTGGATGAAAATCTAATTTTTCAGGATACGTAAGTTGATTACTAAAAAAACCAAAACTCTTTTTATATTGATTCAAAGCTTCTAAATTAATCACGGAAAATCCCTCCATAGAAGTTCTCATTATAAATCTCTTGCCCTGATTTACCATTTGATATACTTTGTACGCCACATCCGTCACAATTCGAGCCAAACATTTCTCCACCAAATCCTTGGCTACCTTGTGCTCTATAAGTATCCATGTATCCTTCTTTATGAGATGTTGGTACTACGAATCGATCTTCATGTTTCGCTATAGCTAATAATCTATACATATCTTTAGTTTGTCTTTCTGATAGGCCTACTCTGTCTAATCTAGATAAATCAAATTCTTTGTTACTAGATTTTGCTCTCATATAGCTACGCATCATAGCCATTCTTTGCAATGCTAATTTAACAGTTCTAGTATCACCAGCTGTAAGCATGTTAGCTAAATACTGTACTGGTAGTCTCATTTCTTCTATAGCTGGGAAAATCATATCCGGATTTCTAATCGAATCTTTACCTTCAAAATAATTCATAATTGGACTAAGTGGCGGACAATACCAAACCATAGGTAAAGTACGGTATTCAGGATGTAGTGGAAACGCAAGCTTATACTCTATAGCTAATTTATAAACAGGTGAATTTTGAGCCGCTTCAATCCAATCTTGAGTGATTCCGTCTTTTTCAGCTTGTTGAATAACATCTTCATCGTATGGATCTAAAAATAAATCTAATTGTTTTTCGTATAAATCTTGCTCATTTTCTGTTGAAGCTGCTTCTTGTACTTTATCAGCATCATATAGTAGTACACCTAAATAACGCATACGTCCTGTGCAAGTTTCAGAACAAACAGTTGGTAATCCAGCTTCAATTCTAGGGAAACAAAACGTACATTTTTCTGCTTTATTTGTTTTCCAGTTGAAGTAAACTTTTTTATATGGACACCCCGTCATGCAGTAACGCCATCCACGACAAGCGTCTTGGTCTACAAGTACAATACCGTCTTCATCTCTTTTATACATAGCGCCTGATGGACAAGAAGCTACACAACTAGGATTTAAGCAGTGTTCACATAACCTAGGTAAATACATCATAAATGTTTGGTCAAAATTAAATTTAATTTCTTCTTCAATCTTTTGAATGTTTGGATCTGTCGGACCTGTAACGTGTGCACCTGCAAGATCGTCCTCCCAGTTCGGTCCCCATTTTATATCTAGCTTTTTTCCTGAAATAACGGATTCTGCTTTTGCAACAGGTGAATGTTTACTTTCTTTAGCTGTCGTTAAATGCTTGTAATTATACGTCCATGGTTCATAGTAATCTTTCATTTCTGGCATATCAGGGTTGAAGAATATTTTACCTAGTGCAATTTTTGATAGTTTACTACCTGATTTTAATTCTAATTTACCTTTTTTATTTAGCACCCATCCACCTTTATAAGTTTCTTGGTCTTCCCATCTTTTTGGATATCCTATCCCTGGTTTAGTTTCAACGTTATTGAACCATATATATTCAGCACCTTCTCTATTTGTCCATGTACTCTTACACGTAACACTACAAGTATGACATCCTATACATTTATCTAAGTTCATAACCATAGCTACTTGCGCTTTAATCTTCAAGCCAATCTACCTCCTTCATTTTTCTAATGGCTACATATACATCTCTTTGGTTACCGATTGGACCGTAATAATTAAATCCATAGCTAATTTGTGCGTATCCACCGACTAATTGCGTTGGTTTTAAATGAATACGTGTTGGAGCATTATGTGAACCTCCACGAGTATCTGTAATTTCTGACCCTGGTGTTTCAATATGTTTATCTTGAGCATGATACATAAACATCGTGCCTCTAGGCATTCTATGAGACACTACTGCTCTTGCTGTTACTAGCCCATTTCTGTTGTAAACTTCTAACCAATCATTATCATTAATATCATTAGATTGTGCATCTTCTTTAGAAATCCAAACTGTCGGCCCTCCTCTGAAGAGAGTTAGCATGTGTAGATTATCTTGATAAGTTGAGTGGATATTCCATTTACCATGTGGTGTTAAATAACGTAATACAAGTGTATCAACGCCACCTTTAATCTGTTTATCCTTCGTACCAAATACCATAGGTGGTAATGTCGGTTTATAAATTGGTAAGTTCTCCCCAAATTGTAGAAACACCTCATGGTCAATATAGTAACTTTGTCTACCTGTTAATGTTCTAAATGGTACAAGACGTTCAATGTTAGTTGTAAATGGTGAATATCTTCTTCCTAACTTGTTAGAGCCTGGGAACACTGCTGTCGGTATAACTTCTCGAGGTTGAGCAGTAATATTAGGGAATGTAATTTTTTCAGATGCTCTTTCTGCAGAAATATCTTTAAGTTCCATTCCTGTTTGTTGCTCTAAATCTTCGTATGATTTTTGTGATACTTTACCGTTTGATGCAGATGATACATTTAATATGACATCTGCAACTTTTCTAGCAGTATCCATCCTAGGCAAGCCATTTTTAACCGTGCCATCTTCCCACGTATCAAGCATTAACTTCAATTCGTCATATTGTTCTTTCACAGAAAAGCTAACACCATGAGCACCTATTTTACCTTTTTCTAATAAAGGTCCGACTGATATATATTTGTCATAAATTTGAGTATAATCTCTTTCTACAACTGCAAATCCAGGCATTGTTTTACCAGGTATTGCTTCAATTTCACCTTTAGACCAATCTTTTACTAAGCCCAATGGTGTGGCTATTTCTTGTTGTGTATCATGTGCTAACGGTGTTGTTACAACATCTTTAAACACGCCTTTCATATGTGTTTTAGCTAATTCTGATACTGATTTTGCTATGGTTTTATAAATATCCCAGTCTGATTTTGATTCCCATAATGGATCGACTGCTGGGTTAAATGGATGTATAAATGGATGCATGTCTGTTGATGATATATCGTGTTTTTCATACCATGTTGCTGCTGGTAAAACGACATCAGCATATAAAGGTGTGGTCGTCATTCTAAAATCTAAAGCTACTAACAAATCTAATTTACCGTTAGTTTCTTCACGCCATACAATTTCTTCTGGTTTTTCCGTTTCATTTGGATTTGCTAATAATCCATCTTTAGTACCTAATAAGTGTTTCATAAAGTATTCTTGACCTTTAGCAGAACTCGAAATTAAATTAGAGCGCCATACAAATAATGTTTTAGGATGATTCTTTTTAGCATCAGGATCTTCAATTGCAAATTTTGTTTTTTTAGATTTAACTGCATCAACTGCTCTTTTAACAATTGCTTCATTGGAATCATCTCCTGATTCTTTAGCTTCTTCTCCAAACAATAAACTATTGCAATCAAATTGCGGATATGAAGGTAGCCAGCCTAATCGTGCAGCTAAAACGTTATAATCTGCCGGGTGTTGGTGTTTAAGCTCATTAGATAATGGTGACTGTAATTTATCTACACCTGATTCTTCGTATTTCCATTGATCTGTAGCAAAATAGAACCAACTTGTAGCATTTTGTAATCTTGGTGGTCCTTGCCAGTCTTTTGCAAAAGCGATTGTTGACCATCCTTCTATCGGTCTACATTTTTCTTGACCAACATAGTGAGCCCAACCACCACCGTTTACGCCTTGACATCCACATAAAATAACTAAGTTTAAAATAGCTCGATAAATCGTATCTGAGTTAAACCAATGATTGATACCTGCCCCCATAATAATCATCGAGCGTCCTTCTGTATCGATTGCATTTTGAGCAAACTCCCTTGCGATTTGAACAACAACTGATGATTTTACACCTGTTATTTTTTCTTGCCATTTTGGTGAATATAGAGAGTTTTCATCATCATACCCTGTAGCTTCTAATGGATGATTAAAGCGTCTTATTCCGTATTGACTAGCCATTAAATCATAAATAGTTGATACGTAAATTTTTTCTCCATTTTGATTTTCAATTTCTTTTACTAATATAGGTCTTTCAAAAATACCATTTCCTTCGTTATCAAAATAAGGAAATTGAATGGTCATAATTGATGCATCGGCGTCTTTAAAAGTTAAAGCTGGATCAATGACAGTGCCATCTTCATTTTCTAATTTTAAATTCCATTTCACATCTTTTTCATAACGTTGACCCATTGTGCCATTCGGAACTACGAGTTGTTTAGAATTTTGATCATATACAACAGGTTTCCATTCAGCATGTTCAGTCTTTATACCTAAATCACTTGAACGTAAAAATCTTCCTGCTTTATAGCCTTCTCCATGGGGTTCTAATTGAATAATAAATGGCATATCAGTATATTGTTTAGCATAATTAATAAACATTTCTTCTTTTTTATCTTCATAATATTCTTGCAAAATAACATGTGTCATAGCTTGAGCTAAAGCCGCATCTGTACCTGGATTAGGTGCAAGCCAATTGTCCGCAAATTTCACATTTTCTGCATAGTCTGGAGCTACCGAAACGACTTTAGTTCCTTTATATCGTACTTCTGTCATAAAATGAGCGTCCGGTGTTCTCGTTAAAGGTACATTCGACCCCCACATAATAATGTATCCTGCGTTATACCAATCACTCGATTCTGGAACGTCGGTTTGTTCTCCCCAAATTTGTGGTGATGCTGGTGGTAAGTCTGCATACCAATCATAAAAACTTAACATTTCTCCACCTAATAGAGATATAAAACGTGCACCAGAAGCATAACTAATCATCGACATTGCTGGTATTGGTGTAAAGCCAGCTATTCTATCTGGTCCATATTTCTTAACAGTATAAATAATTTGAGCTGCTATTAATTGAGTAACATCTCGCCAATTAACACGTACGTGCCCGCCTTTACCACGAGCACTTTTATATGATTCAGCTTTTACATCATCTTCTACAATTGATGCCCAAGCTACTACTGGATCTCCAAATTCATTCAATGCTGCTTTCCATAATTTCCATAGCTTCCCTCTTACATATGGAAATTTAATACGTAACGGACTATATTCATACCAAGAGAAAGAAGCTCCTCTTGGACAGCCTCTTGGTTCAAATTCAGGCATATCGGGACCACATGAAGGATAATCAATTTGTTGATTTTCCCATGTAATAACACCGTTTTTTACAAAGACTTTCCATGAACAAGAACCTGTACAGTTTACACCGTGTGTTGTTCTAACAACTTTGTCATGGCTCCATCTTTCTCTGTACATTTTTTCCCATTCTCTACTCTTCTCTTCTAAAATTGACCAATTTCCATTAAATTTTTCTGTTGGTTTAAAGAATTTCAAACCGAGTTTAGCCATATATAGAACCTCCTAATATTTGCCCTTTATTAATAAAATTGTACATTTTTTCACAAAGTATATGTATTAGGGGATTACCTATACCGCTTCTCGAAATCCCTAACTAAAGATAAAAAAGCTGAGACATCGATAAATGCCTCAGCTTACAAATATTATTAAGTTAAATATTCATTTAATCTCTATTATTTCATGTGCTAATCGTTGAACTTCTTTTTTAGAATGTGTTACGAGAATGATAGGAATATGCCATGTATTAAATATATATTTAATAAGGCTCATCCCTTCTTCTTTAGTTTCATCATCAAGACTAGAAAATGGTTCATCTAGCAATAATAAATTAGGCTTCACACTTAAAACTCTACAAAGTGCAACGCGTTGTGATTCTCCACCCGATAATGTTGAAGGATATTGCTTTAAGCAATGTTCAATTCGCAAATGTTTAATTAATTGTTTTGTATTTTCATTTTGACTTGTCATAAAATGAATGTTTTCATTTACCGTCATATGGGGAAAAAGTTGATAATCTTGGAATAAATAACCTATATTTCTATCTTGTACTTTTACTAAATGGTGATGATCACTTAATAAATTGTGGTTAACTTTAATCTTACAGTCATCCGCTTCATTCAAACCTGCTATTATATTTAACATCGTCGTTTTACCTATTCCCGACTTACCTACTATTGCGTATATTTTAGGTTCATTAGATTGAACGTTCATTTCAATCGTTCGCGTTTTAAAATGCTTTTTAATTTGAATATCAATCACTAATATCTACTCCCATTTATGATTCTTTTGGTTCAATATGTTAATAGTGCTAATAACGCAAATAGCAAATGCAATCAATACAAGCACCCATATCCAGGCTTTATGTTCTTCTCCTGCTTGAACTAAGAAATATATTTCTAAAGGTAATGTATTCGTTAATCCAGGTATATAGCCAGCGATCATTAAAGTTGCACCAAATTCACCTAATGCTCTTGCAAAGCTCATTACAATACCTGAAAATATTGCTCGCTTTGATAATGGTAAAATAATCTGTCTAAAAATCTTACTTTCGCTAGCTCCCATTGTTCTCGCAGAGTTTAACATTTTAGGATTGATAGATTGAAATCCATTTATTACGTGTTGATACATTAAAGGCAAACTTACGATAACAGCTGCTATGACAGCTCCAACCCATGTAAATATAATTTGAACATGAAAGACTTCATCTAAAATGCCACCAAACAATTTGTTTTTAGAAAATATAATCAATAATATAAACCCCATCACAGTAGGTGGCAAAACGATTGGTAACATAATAATACTTTCAATAATAGGACGCATTTTACCTTTATATCTATGCATTAATTTCGCCAGAAAAATCCCTAATATGCATACAATAATAGTACTGATTAACGATACTTTAATTGATATCCAAAGTGGTGTTAAATCTGGCATAATTTATCTCCTATTCTTCAAAGTGATAATCTTTAAATATTTGTTTGGCTTCTTTTGTTTTTAAGAATTCAAACCATTCTTTTGCTTCTTTATTATCCGTTACAAGACCTGCTCTATAAACAATAGGTCTGTCTAAAGGTGCATCAGATAATTTTTCAATATTTTTCACTTTTTCATTTTTACCTTTATAAATATCTGTAGCATAAACAAAGCCTGCTTCTGCATTTTCATTTTGTACATAATTTAGTACTTGTTTAACATCTTTTGCAAATACAAAAGTACTCGTCATGCCATTATATATATCTTCTTTTTTCATATATTCAATTGCATACTGACCTGCTGGTACACTTTTTTCTTCACCAAGAGATATTTTTTTGGGTGAACTGATATCTTTTAAATTTTTAATTGGAGAGTTTTTATATTTTATAATGATTAATTTATTTTCAGCATAATCATAAACTTCAGAAACTTTATCTTCATCTTTTAATTTATCGATATCAGAAGTATTAGCTGACATCATGACATCGACATCTGCGCCAGCTTCAACTTGTTTACGAAGACTACCTGACCCACCATAGTTAAATTTAATTTTTGTTTTAGGATGTTCTTTCTTAAATTCTTTTTCTAATGCTTTTGTAACATCTGTTAAACTCGCTGCTGCTGCAACAGTAAATGTTTTGTCAGCATTTTCTTTTCTAGCTTTGTCCTGATTTGATTCTGAACTACATCCAGCTAAGACAAGTAGTAATGTCAGAATCAATAGTAAGGCCTTCTTCATTTTCTCATTCATCTCCGTTTCAAAATATGTATAAACTTAATTTACACCTTTCAATCGATTAATGAAAGTTCCTTATATATTTTTTCACAAATATGTATTAAATAGAATAATCAAATTAATTTTCAGGGTAATATGATTGACAATTTAGGGCTTTACCTTACCTAAATTAATTTAATTTTTAGAATATAACGTAAGTTATGTAAAAGCTTTCTTCTTTTAAAAGTTCATTCTTCACAGTAAAATAGTAATCATAAATAAATCGATAATTAAAGTGAGGAATATATATGGAGCAGAATATGACTTTTAACCAACCCATTTTAAGATATGAACATCAAGAATTAAAAGAAACTACAGATGATTATGTCACTGAATTCCCAATTACCATTATGGTTAATGGTGAAGAATTTGCTACAATAATTTGCTCACCGAAAAACCTCAAAGAACTTGTTCTAGGATTTTTAGCTTCAGAAGGCGTTATATTCAAAAAAAGTGATTTAATGCAAATTTCAATAGATGATTCGAAAGGTTTTGCTCATGTAGAACTAAATAAAAAAATAAATCTTAAAGATAATAAATTCACACAACGTATGATTTCATCTTGTTGTGGTAAAAGTCGCTCTTTTTATTTTAACAATGATGCTTTAACTGCTAAAATATCGAATTCAAAAATAAAAATAAAGCCGAATCAAATTCTTAGTATGATGGACCAACTTCAAACAGAAAGTAAAATTTTCCAACAAACAGGTGGATTGCATAACGCTGCTATTAGTGATGGCGACATGTTTTATGAACATCGAGCTGACATTGGTCGACACAATGCGCTAGATAAATTATATGGATACTGCATCCAAGAAGATATACCTGTAAGAAATAAAGTGCTTATTTTTAGCGGTCGTATTTCCTCGGAAATATTAATAAAAGCAGCAAAGATTGGCGTTGGTGTTATACTTTCCAAATCAGCACCAACTAATTTAGCTATTGAAATAGCTAATGATCTTAACATAACAGCTATAGGTTTTATAAGAGATGGTAGCTTTAACGTATATTCTCACCCAGAACGACTAGAAATAGATTAACTACTAGTTTACATGAATAATGCTCTTTCAAAAATGCATAACTGCATTTTAAAGAAAGAGCATTTTGTACTTTTTATTCTACTGTAAATTCTTTTAAAGCTTCATATTGGAATCCACCATATTGATAACCTTGTGCTTTATACATATCTTTTGCAGTATCTTCACCATCTGCAACGAGTATTACGGATTTCCCTTTCGCATAATTCGCTACAAACGATTGCATTTGTGATCCTATACCTAGTCTTCTCATTGGTTCTCTAACAGTAAAGCTATCTAGTTCGACATATGCTTCATTATCCCATATTAGTAAAATCCCAGCTGGTTTCCCTTTATAATAAGAAATAACTTGTATAGGATTGTCCGAATTAAATTGCTTTTTATTATCTTCTACTTTCAATTCTGCATAGTCTGTTCCAAACTTTTTATCAAATTCATAAGAAATATTTAAAAAATCTACAATATTATCTTCATCTGTATGCATTACTTCTATATCATCATGTGGTTCTTTTAATAATTTTTGAGGTGTAACTACATATAATTCTATCCAACTATACTCATAACCTCTATAAGTTAAATATGAACTTAATGGTTCCTCAAGTCGCTCATTTTCTGGGAATACAAATTTTAAAAATGGTTGCTTATGTTGATCATGTAATGCTTTTAACATTTGTTCATCTTTTTTAAAGGTATGTAAATCAGGCATAATTTTATAAACTATTTTATTTGAATCATATTGTATTCTTTTATGCAAAGTTTGATAGTGAATATATCGATTTGTAGTTTCTAAAATATCGCCGTCAGTAATTATATCTTTAAACGATATCACATTACTTCACCTCTTAACTATTTCTTATCCTTTTAATTTCAGGTATATGTTTTAAACTAAATAATAACATAGTTGTTAAAATAGCTTTAACGATATCTCCTGGCAAGAATGTAGCTGCGAAAATATATCTCTTAGAAATAGAGATATTCATGAATTCCCCCATGACAAATCCACCGATTAAATTCAATAATAGTACACCTATTACTATATTAATGATAAGTACGTAAACAAATGTTAACTTCTTCCATTTTATATCGATAAAGTAACCAATAAGAAATGTAATAAGTGGGTATCCTAATATGTAGCCTGCTGATGGACCGAAAAATACACCTAATCCGCCTCTTCCTCCAGTTAAAATAGGTAGTCCGACTGCCACTAATAATAAAAATATAACTACACTAAGCGTACCTCTTTTATACCCTAATAGACACCCAGCCAGCATGATGCCTGTATTTTGAAAAGCTATTGGAACCGGCATAAAGGGTAACGGAATTGGTGGTATAAATGCTAGCATAGCTATAAATGCGGTAAACATTGCGATAATAACGATATCTTTTGTCTTCAAAATTTTCACTCCTATTAATAAGATAAGATATATTATATCACATTGTTAACCAAAATAAATATTAAGTTAACAATCAATTAAAAAGTGCTACAGCCCCATATAAAGCAGAGTCATTACCTTTTGAAGTTGTTTCAATACGTGCATGCCCATAATCTTCTGGTAAATATTGATTTATATATGGTTCAATTAAATCAATCAGCTTCTCCTCTTGTTTAGAGATACCTCCACCAATAAGTATAATCTCAGGATCAAATACTATTTGAACTTGTGCAATTCCTTCTGCGACTTTTTTAGCCCAGTTCTTTAATATAGTCATTGCTTTTTCATCATCGCTATATGCCAACTCAAATAACTGTTCTACAGAAACAGGTTCTCTATATTGCTTATTAATTATTGATTTTAAAGCATTTGTTGAAGCACGGTCTTCATACGTTGTATTTGTCTCTTCATCATATAATAAATAACCAATTTCACATGCTTTATAATTCGCACCTTCTAATAATTTATCTTCGTAATAAGCGCCTCCTATTCCAGTACCAATTGTCATTAAAAATAATGATTGAGTATTACCATCATGCTCAGATAATTCCCCTAACAACGCACAAGACACATCATTGTGAATCTCAACATTATGAGTGATATATGCCAATGACTCTTTAAAGTTTGTTCCATTATATCCAGGTATTGTCGGGCCTGCATAAGTAATCACACCTTTTTCAGAGTCAACCACTCCTGCTGTTGAAATACCTACTTTGGGATTATTCAACTCGAAGTCCTTCACATACATTTCTATAATATTTTTAACTTCATTAAGTATTTCGTTTTGAATATTTTCCGGTGTTTTGACTTTTTGATAACCATGAAGTTTTTGTGCTTCATCTATTACTCCAGATTTTATATAAGTTCCACCTATATCTATAGCTATTTTCATGTTAGCCCTCCTTAAGTGATAAATGCTTAGTCATTAATTCTTTTGCAGTTGTGATGTCTTTATTATGGATTGCTTCTACTATACGTTTATGTGTTTGAGATGTTTCTTTATAGTCAATTTCTTGCTGTTGATTTTCAATATGATAAAAGTATGATTGTACGACTGTACTCAACTGTTCAAATAGTGCGTTACCAGTCGAATGTAAAATTGCTTGATGGAATTTACGATCATTCTCATAATGATTCTTTACATCCTCATTTACTATTTGAGACAATAATTCAATATCTTTATTATTTTTAATAATTTCTTCTATAGCTGCACATTCAAAAATAATTCTTAAAGATAATAAATCTTGTTTCGAGCCATTTGCAACTTGAAAACTAAATAAAAAACCTTCTACTAAGCTCGTTACATCAGGTGCTTTAATGACTGTACCTCTTCCTTGAACCGTTTCTATAACACCTGTATGTTCTAAATAACTAAGTGCTTCTCGTACAACAGAACGGCTTACACCATACATTTCAGTAAGCGCTCTTTCTGTAGGTAATTTGTCGCCCATAGTTAAGCCATTTGATAAAATATATTGTTTAATTTCTTGTAAAACTTGTTCCTTTAAACTTTGTACTTCTATTTTATTTAAATTACTCATGATTTACGCTCCAAATCTTCTATCCATTCAAACACTCTTGAAAGATGGTTATTCATTATTTCATGCGCTAAAATTAAATTTAACGATTCTATAGCTTCTATAATCTTACCATGTTCGTAAAAAGATTTTTCTATATCTTCTTGTACTACGACTTTATTGAATTGATTCTTTGAAAAATATTCTTTAATAACTTTACTCATAGAAATAAGCGTTTGATTTTTAGTAAATAAAATGATGGTTTCGTGAAAAATCGAATCATATAGCGCCAATTGATCAGCTTGTTTTATAGAGTCATAATATTTCTTATTAATATCTTTCAACTTTTGAGAGTCTACGTTTAATTTTCCTTCGATAATTAAACGTATAGCACCTAATTCTATAATTTTACGTACTTCTAATAATTCTTTAATTTTAAATCCATGAACTTTCATGTGAGACTCAAAAAGCATAGATAGATGCTTATCTTTTTCAGTTATATACATACCACTTCCAGATTTAACTTCTATTAAACCACTTTGTTGTAACCTACTAACTGCTTCTCTTACTACTGTTCTACTAACACCTAATTTTTCAATGAGTAATTTTTCAGAAGGGAGTTTATCACCATTTTCAAATTGATGAATTGTTATATATTCTTTTAATTTTTCAACTGCTACGTCCACTAAAGATGTTCTTTTCATCATTGTATCTCCCCCCTTTTTAAAGTTTATTTTATCATACAAAAATCTAGTTTTATAAAAACAATTGACACTTAATGATGCAATCGCTTACAATATAATTATAAATTGGTCTGACAATATTATCAATTATAAAAATAAAAAAGGAGTTTTTAATGATGAAAGGCTTATATTCAGCGTTACTAGTACCATTTGATAAAGAAGGAAATATTTTAGAATCAGGTTTGAGACAAATTGTACGTCAAAATATCGACGTTCAAGGTATTGATGGTTTGTATATCAATGGTAGTTCTGGGGAAAATTTCTTAATAAACACAGAGCAAAAAAAGCGAGTATTCGAAATTGTTAAAGATGAAGCTGGAGATGAAATTAAATTAATCGCTCAAGTTGGTGCATTAGATTTAAATGAATCAATCGAATTAGGTAAATTTGCTACTTCTCTTGGCTATGATGCATTATCAGCAGTTACACCATTTTATTACCCATTTAGTTTTGAAGAAATTAAATATTACTATAATGCAATTATCGAAGCGACTGGAAATGACATGATTATTTATTCAATTCCTGCGCTTACTGGTGTGAATTTATCCATTCAACAGTTTGAAGAGCTTTTTGAAAATGAAAAAGTAATCGGTATTAAATATACTGCTGCTGACTTCTTCTTATTAGAAAGAATTAGAAAAGCATTCCCTGATAAATTAATTTTATCTGGTTTTGATGAAATGCTTATTCAAGCAGCTATATCTGGAGTAGATGGCGCAATTGGTTCTACTTACAACATTAATGGTCAGAGAGCAAGAAAAATTTTCGAATTAGCTAAACAAGGTAACATTCAAGAAGCTTATGATATTCAACATGAAACAAACGATATCATCGAACAAGTACTTGCTTTAGGAATATACCCTACATTAAAAGCAGTATTATCAGCTAAAGGAATTGAAGCTGGAGAAGTAAAAAGACCTTTAGCACCTTTAGATAATGAGGGATTAGAAAAAGTTAAATCACTCGTTTCAAAATACAACTTATAATTTATTGATGAACAAAGGGGATGTCATACATGAATGAAGTAGGTTTTGGTACAGCAAACTGGGTCGCATTGATACTTTATCTATTGGGAACACTATTAGTCGGGGTATACTTTACTAAGAGAGCCGGACAAGATACAGAGGCGTTCTTTAAAGCAAAAGGTAAAGTACCGTCTTGGGCTGTAGGTTTTTCAATATATGCAACTACATTAAGTGCCATCACATATATGGGTACACCAGAGCGTGCGTTTAATACAGATTGGTCGTATGCTGCCGGGAATATCGCAATTATTGCAATCATACCGTTACTTATCTATTTCTATATACCTTTCTTTAGAAAATTAGATGTAACAACTGCTTATGAATATTTAGAAGAACGTTTTGGCGTTATTATAAGAGTTATTGGCTCATTGGCTTTCACATTATTCCATGTTGGACGTGTCGCAATCGTTATTTACTTACCAACATTAGCAATTACAGCTGTTTCTGATATTAATCCTTATTTAATAGCTGCATTGGTAGGTCTATTATGTATGATTTATACATTTATGGGCGGTATCGAAGGTGTTATTTGGAGCGATGTTATACAAGGTATTATTCTGATCGGTGGCGCAGTAGCAATTATCTTCTTAGGTGCGTTTCAAATTGATGGCAACTTTGCAACAGTAGCTCAAGAAGCAGTACAAGACAAGAAATTTATATCTATGGATAATTGGAAACTTGGGGGCGCAGCAGCTGCTATACCTATCATCTTTATTGGTTCCATATTTAATAACTTACACCAATATACGGCCAGTCAAGATATCGTTCAACGTTATCAAACAACAGGTTCTGTAGCTTCAACAAATCAGTCACTTTGGACTAACGGTTTACTAGCATTTATCACAATTCCGATTTTCTATGGAATGGGAACTGTATTATATTCTTTCTATAATAATACAGCAACTTTACCAGAAGGATTTAACACATCCGCATTAGTACCTTACTTCATTTTGACACAAATTCCGCCGTTTGTTGGTGGTCTATTAATTGCAGCGATATTTGCAGCTGCTCAATCAACAATTTCATCTAGTTTAAACTCGATTTCAGCATGTGTCGTTGTCGATTTAAAACAAAGATTTTCTAAAAATAATGATTCTAAAAATGATGTACTTTTAGCTAGAATCATCATTATAATAGCAGGTGTATTCGGTACATTAGCTTCATTATATTTAATCAATCAAGAAACTAATGAAACATGGGATCTATTCCTATTAGTAACAGGACTATTTGGTGTGCCAATTGCAGGGGTATTCGCTGTAGGTATCTTTACTAAAAAAGCAAACTCAATCGGTGTTATTATCGGTTTAATCGTTGCAGCAATTGCTTCGTACTTTATTGGTAAAACGGATATCACACCATTTACAGTATCAGTAATAGGATTCTTTATTGCATTTATCGTAGGTTACCTTGCGAGCTTACCATTCTACAAACAAACTAAGAATATTAAAGGCTTAACAATATATACGATAAATGATCAATACGTAAAAGAAACTAAATAGTTCGATTATAATGAATTAAACTAACGTATTAAAAAATATAAAACAGTGGAGTCCGGGACATTAATTTGTCTCGGGCTCCACTGTTTTAATATTATTTATAAGTTTAATTTTACGACTTAAAGTTGATTAATCAGCTTTTTTTAATAATTCTTTCTTTAAGAATTCACGTTGTACTTCTAATGAATACGGATCATTATACCAGAAAGTTTGAGCATCAATTTCTATTACTTTATCATTCTTAACAGCAGGTATAGATTTGTATGATTCAGTATTAATAAATTCTGGTTTTTCTTGTCCTTTTGTTAATGGTAAGAATAAATAATCTCCAGAATATTTTTCAATTTCTTCTTGTGAAATTTTCTTCCATCCATCTTTTTTAACGTCTTTCTCAACGCTTTCAGGCATTTTTAGACCAAATGCTTGGTAAAGTACTTCTGTACCTCTACCCCAGTTTTCACCGTAGCTGTATATATCTTTTTGGAAAGCTTCGATTACAGATACAGTTGTATCTTCACCGATTTTCTCTTTAATTTCTTTACCATCTTTAGCAGTTTGTTTCTTCCATTTTTCTACCCATTTTTTTGCTTCATCTTCTTTGTTTACAAGTTTACCTAATTCAACTTGCATATCTAAATAATTGTGTTTGTTGTAGTCATATGGAATAGTTGCTGCAATCTTTTTATATTTGTTTAAATTTTTATCTTGGTTATATGTAATGATTAAATCTGGTTTTAATTTTGCTACTTGTTCAACATTATCTTCGCTTACTTTTTCAATGCCTTTAATTTTATCTTTTAACACACTTGTTTGATCTGTTGATGCTGGAACTCCTACTGGTTTAACGCCTAAATGTAAAAATCCACCAACATAAGACGGAGCTAATACGACAATTCTTTTAGGATCTTTTGGTATATCAATTTTTTTACCATCATCCAATGTGTAACTCACTGTATCATTACTAGATTTTGTATCATTTTTACTTTTGTCTTCTTTATCTTCTGATTTGTTCCCGCATGCTGCTACAATCAAAGCTAAAGCCAAAACTAATGTTAATAACTTTTTCATAATACCCTCCTGTTGATAACGATTATCATTTGCAATAAAGCAATTATATATTGTTTTCCAAAATATATCAATAAGAATTTTTAAATAAATAAAAAAACTACCTTACAAAAAGGTAGTTTAAAAATTTATTTATTTTTGGCAGGTAATGTTTTCACCAAAGTGAATAAGACTACTGTTTGGAAGAATAACATTATACATAACCCTATTCTGATATAAAAGTTATCAACCATCCATATAGAAAAACCAACCACAATATATACACTAATAAGTAATTCGAATTTCTTTTTCAATGTATATCCTCTATATTTTTGAAAATCTTCAACATATTCTTTATATACTTTAGTATTTATAAGCCATTTATGAAAACGTTCAGAGCTTTTTGCGAAACAAAAAACTGCTAGTAAAATAAAAGGAGTAGTTGGTAGTAAAGGCAATACAGCGCCTAAAAACCCGAGCGCAGTTGCAAGTATCCCGATCGACATGTAAACATATTTCATTTAACTACCTCTCTTTAGAATGATTATGTACATTATAAGAACGCCTAAGTTAAAAAAGCAAGTAAAAGTTATTTGAATATTGTTGGTTTAAATTTCAAATGATACAATAAAATAATTATAAAAGATTAGAATTGAGGGATTTATATTGAAAAATGAACAGCTAAAAGGCACTTTACTTGTCTTATTTGGTGCTTCTTTCTGGGGTATAGGTGGAACAGTTACAGAAAAATTATTTACAGATTATCATTTACCTGTTTCATTGTTTGTAGCTGTTCGTTTAACACTGAGTGGTTTCTTCTTGTTATTAATAGCTAAACTTATTCAACGACAGCCTTTAATGCATATATTTAAAGTAAAACATTCATTATTTCAGCTTATTATCTATGCTTTATTTGGTATGTTAGGCGTCCAATATACATTTATGGCAACGATAGACAAAGGTAACGTAGCTGTGGCAACATTATTACAATTTCTAGCTCCTGTAGTCATTCTTATTTATTTACTGCTAACTAGAAAAAGTAAATTTAGAATTGCAGATATTACGATTATTTTATGTTCATTATTTGGAACAAGTTTATTATTGACTAATGGTAATTTTTCTACCCTTTCTGTTCCAAGTAATGCAGTTGTTTGGGGATTATTAACTGCATGTGCAGCAGCTTTTTATACAGTTTATGCTACTAAATTATTCATTAATTGGCCTTCGCTAGTAGTTATCGGTTGGTCCATGTTTATTGGCGGTATAGCTTTATCTATCATTAACTTAGACTTTTCATTTCCTTGGCATTTACTCGATTTAAAAGGCGTTTTATATTTTATTTTTGTCATCACTTTTGGAACAATGTTTGCTTTTTGGATGTATCTAGAAAGTGTTAAATACATAAGTCCTCAAACTACAGCATTATTTGGTGTGATGGAACCTGTTACTGCAGTTATCTCTTCAGTTATTTGGTTAAAAGTTTCATTTGGATTATGGCAATTAATCGGTATGATTATCATTTTAACAGTAGTACTTTATATGTCGATTGGTATGAAACCTAGACGCAAAAAACGTAAAAAGTATAAAGTTAATAAAGCTTTATAAACATAAAATACCAATAACGCTCATCTCCTTAAATAGATTAAATGGAGTTGAGCGTTAAATTTTCTTCTCTTATTTTGTTCTTTCTTCTCGTGCTTGTTTAGCTAACTTTTTAATAGTAATATCATCCATTGGCGGATTATGAAGGCCAGCTCTAATATCTCTATAATATCTTTGCAATGGGCGTTCCATCTCTAAACTTTTGGCACCAACAATTCTCATGGCGCTATCAATAATTTTAATTGCGTGATTAACGACAACATGCTTTGCTGCACCTATTTCTTCATTAATTCGTGCGTTTGTTATAGGTGGATTTTGATATTTATCGATTACACTATAAATATAATGGCGTGCTGTTGTAAGCTCTAATTCCATGTTCCCTATATTTTGCTCAACTGCTGGTATATCAGCAATAACACCTTCTATGCTACCTGGACTATACTCGTTTGCAAAATCAACAGCATAATCACGTGCAGCCTGTGCAATTCCTAAATAAACAGCTGGTATATGAAGGTTCCAAGGATTTGGTACGACGCCACGTGGACCTTTAGATACTTCTACTAAATACTTTTTATCTATTTTCACATCGTCTAATACTAGATCATGGCTTTCTGTAGCACGCATACCTACCATGTTCCAATTTTCTGCAATTGTTAATCCTTCAGTTTCCCTAGGTATTAAGAAAAATCCTAGAGCTTCTTTTTCAGGGATAAAAGCTCCGACTAAAAAGTGAGTCAATCTTTGGCTCATTGTGGTAAAAGTTTTCACACCATTTATAATATACTCGTCACCTACTAATTTAGCATTTGTACTGGGTCTAGCACCACGAGTTGGACTTCCCGTATCTGCTTCACTAACCGCCCTATTAACGATTGCACCATTTAGAACTTCTTCAGCAAATTCATCCATGATTTCTTTATCCCATAAATTTTCTGAATATATTTGGCCAACGACACCCATATGCCATCCTATCGATAAAGCTGTTGCACCATCAATTTTGCCTAAAGTTTCTTGTAATATAATAACATCTTCAGGTGTCGCACCCTCTCCACCATACGATTTTGGCAATACTGTTTTTGTGTAACCTTCTTTAATCAACCAATTAATATTTTCATAAGGAAATTTTGAGTGTAAATCATTTTCTTCAGCATGTTTTTGTAAAGCCTCTTTATGATTTTCAATTTTATTAATCCATTTCTGTTGAAACTCTGTTTTAATAAATAAATCTCTGCTCATCGTTTTCACGCTCCTTAGTATCACTTTATCACTGTCATAATATGCTTTCAATACATATCCGACTGTATAGATAAGTTTTTAAGCATAAAAGAGAGTGGGATAGAAATCTCATTTTATTAAAAAGAATTCGTAGTCCCACCTTGTCAACTACTGTCATTATAATGAATAAGGCTGAGACATGTATTTATGCCCCAGCCCAAAAATTAAATTAGCACTAAATGAATAAATTGAGAACACTATTATTTCTCATTTTAATGATTTAATATGATTCACCTAGTTCATCAAAGTCTTGATCATTATATTTATCTTCATCTAATTGACCAGTTAGTTTAGCTGTCGCTGTTCCTGCTAGCATAGAATCATTAACGTTTAAAGCTGTTCTACCCATGTCAATTAATGGCTCTACTGAAATTAAAACCCCTGCTAATGCAATAGGTAAATTTAATGTAGATAATACGAGAATTGCCGCAAATGTTGCGCCTCCACCTACACCGGCTACACCAAATGAACTGATTACAACGACGCCAATTACTGACAATATGAACGGTAAGTCTATATCTACACCTGCACTTGGCGCAATCATAATTGCGAGCATCGCTGGATAAATACCTGCACAACCATTCTGTCCTATTGATAACCCGAATGAACCAGCAAAGTTTGCTACGCCTTCAGGTACACCTAAACGTTGAGTTTGCGTTTGCACGTTTAATGGTAATGTACCTGCACTTGATCTAGATGTAAATGCAAATAATAATGTTTCGCCTGTTTTTTTAACATAAGTAGAAGGATTTAAACCAACTACTGTTACTAGAATTAAGTGAATAATAAACATCGTTATTAAAGCAGCGTAAGAAGCTAATACAAATTTTCCTAACGTCCAAACCGCTTCAAAATTACTTGTCATAACTGTTTTTGTCATAATAGCTAAAATACCATATGGAGTTAATCTTAATACAAATGTCACGATACCCATTACTAAAGCGTAAATAGCATCGACACCTCTTTTAAGTAAGTTACCTTTTTCCGGTTCTTTTCTCATCACACGTAAAAAGCTAAATCCAACGAAACCAGCAAATATTACAACAGCTATTGTAGAAGTGCCTCTAGCACCTGTGAAGTCTAAAAATGGATTAGCTGGTAATAGCTCTATAATTTGGCTTGGTAAATTGTTTGCTTCCATATCGTCCGATGTTTGTTGAATTTCTTGTCCTCGACTATTTTCAACATCACCCATGTCTATTTGTGATGCATCTAAATTAAATATCATTGCATATATAACGCCAACTAAAGCTGCAACTGCAACGGTACCTATTAAGAATGTAAATATCCATGCACCAACTTTAGCAAAATTTTGTCCTATAGCTATTTTCGTAAAAGCAGAAACGATTGAAATGAATATTAATGGCATTACAATCATTTGTAGTAGTTTAATGTAACCAGTACCGATTACATCTAACCACGAAGCTGTATTTTCTGTCACTTTAGAATCTACGCCATAAATCAAATGTAATACTAAACCTAATAATATCCCGATGCCTAAACCTATTAATACACGCTTTGAAAACTTCACGTGTTTTTTACTTAAGTAGGCTAATACCCCTATAAATATTAAGAAAACAACAATATTTATGATTACCCATAATGTTTCCATTTAGTTTTCCTCCTAATTCTTTTAATTCCGATATACTAAATAAGAATACACGTAAAAAAAAGTAAATGCAACAAGATAATTAGTATTTTAAAAATTCTGATTTTATATAAAAACTAAAATCAAAAAGTTCTAACTAATTTATATCCGTTGCATTTACAAAGCTTGATTTATTATGCGTTATTTAGCTCTTCTAAGCTATCTTCAAATTGCCAACCTTTTTCCTCAAGTACATTTCTATAGAAAGGATCTTTGCCAATTAATTTAATTTCATCTGCTAATGATTCTACTTCGTCTAAATGGTGCGTTGTTAAAATAATTAAGCATGATGACTTCAGACTATTTAATAAGTGATGTATGTCATATCTTGATTTTAAATCTATACCGACAGTCGGCTCATCTAAAATTAATATATTTGGATTACCTAACAACCCAATTAACAAATTGACTTTTCTTTTAGTTCCACCTGATAAAGAAGAAACTTTCGACTGTCTTTCAGTCAAATTTAATTTTTCACAGTACGTTGTTATTTGTTCATCAGTAATTGACTTTTTATACAAAGCTTTAAAGAATTTAATGTTTTCATTAACAGTCATATGTTCAAACAAAGCAATGTCTTGAGGTATATAACCTATTTTATTTTTTATTTGTCGATTATTTAATTTTTTTCCAAAATAAAATATATCACCACTAGTAGGTTGTTCAAGGGAAGCAATCATTCTCAGCAAAGTAGATTTACCAGCACCATTTTCACCTAGTAGAACAGTTAATGTCTTATCGTTGAATTCTGTACTAAAATCGCTAAATATATGTTTATTTTTATAATTTTTATTGAGGTTTTTAATCTTAATCATCAATACACCACCTATATTTGTATAAATACATATACAATATTTATAGCTATTGCCCATAATAAAGCCATAAATATTTTATGACTTAATGTATTTATTTTGAATAATAATACCGAAAGTCCAAATTCATAGATTAGCAATATTAAAAACGTTATCAAGTAAAATTTGAAACTTAATGACCATGATAAACATAATCCTATTATGAAAATGATAAAAAATAATAATAAAGTATGTGTTAAAATATATGTCAAATATAGTTTCATTTTAGTGTTATTAAACATTAGTAATCTTTCTAGAGCTGCATTTTGCTTCAACCTTTGATGTAACACAATCTGGCTTGTACTGATAACTAATAATAATGCAATAATTAATCCTGCGCTTATAGAAACGTCGGAATTTTTATTTACAGCATGTTGTTCCATTTTAGAGTTTGGCGTATCTTTTTTATATTCTTTTTTGATTGTTTCTAGACTTACATTCTGTCCTGATTTGTCTAAATGTTTTTGAATAATAATTGGAATTTGTTGTTCATATAGTGCTTTACTAGTTACTTCTAATGCAATCTCACCAATAAAATCATCTTTATAATATAAAGGTATTGCATCTCTTAAATTATTATTAGATAGCTTTTTGTTAAAACCTTCAGGTATTTGCATACTCACTATAGCTTGCTTTTTTTGAATAACATCTTCAATATAAGCTTCATCTTTTTGTAATTTAATTACTTCCAAATATTTAGTATGTTCCAAAGTATGAATTAAATTTTTAGATTCATTAGATTGATCCATATCTTGAATCGCTATAGGGACTTTAAATACTTTATTTGAAGAAGCTTCAACCATAAAAACTACACTTACAGTTAAAATAATAAAAAGTATTAAAATGATATATTGTACCCATTGTTTTAATACGACTAAATTGAATATAGGTTTCATTGGCGATACCTCCAAACTAAAGAAATAACCAATAAACACATAACTATTAATATATTCCAATAAAACATAGGGTGTACATTTAATATATAATTGTTAAGTATTAATTCTAATAATTGATTCATGACAATAGTAAAAGGCGACATATCTATAATATTATTAAACAGCCCTTTTAAATAAACAACAGGAATCGTTGCCCCAGAAAATATTAGTATAACGACAGTCAAAACAATTTTCCAAACATAATTAAATGCTTGTCTTGCTGTTATATCAATAAAAATAAATATAGCCATCAATGCAAAAAGATAATATACAATATATATTAATAAAGTTGGCCAGTTATACATTTCAAAATCAGGATTCAAAAATTTTAGAATCAACCATAAACCAAAGCAACTCCATATAGCTGTAGAAATTAAGCTGAATAACCCTCTCACAATAGTTAATTTTTCATAAGAGAAATGAAACATACTAAGTCTTTCCTTTAAGGCATTTTTTTGGTTCATTTTTAATATGCTGAATATAGAAAAGAAAAAGAAAAAAATGGATACAAAGTAAAATGCTACAATATAATAACTTGCTGTATCGTATACTTTTACTGGTTCTTCTTCGAAAGAACCATTTCTATTTAATCCTGTAAATAACATATCAGTCATCATAGTAAGCAATTCTTCATCAGAAGCATCTTCATATACATGTGTATATGATAGTGCTCCTCCCATCGATAACATTAATCTACTATATACAGAATCTGTTAATTGCATAATAACTATGCTTTCGATGGACTGTGTGTCATATGTATTAACAACAATTGGAAGTTCTCCATTTTTATAAAAAGCTTTTGTCATGCCTTCTTTAAATAAGAAATAACCATCTATTTTTTTACTTTTTAATAATTTTGCTGCTTGTTGTTCATTATAATGCTCAATATTAAGATTATCTCCAAGTGATTGTCCATCACCAACAGCATTTAATATTAACTTTGTTTCTTTAGATTGATCTTTATCTACGATACCAATTGTAAAGCTGTCGTCTTTTTGGTTAAAATGTTGAATCCCTATCATTAAACCAAGCAATGCGATAAATAATAATAAAATATATACAAGCAAATACCACTTTTTAATTAAAAAAGAGTGGTATATGTTGAACAATTTTAAAGTCGACATATAACCACTCCTTCCATATTAATTAATATCGTTTGTTACATCTTTTACGATATCTTCAAATTTGTCTTGAACTTCGTCGCCAATATCATCTACTTCTGAAGATGATAAAGTATTAAAGTCTACTGCGCCGTCTTTTTTGAATTTAATATCTTTCTTCAATTCAGTTTTGCCATCAATCATTAATTTAATTGGCTCACCATTTTGTTCAAAACTTATATTAAATTTTTGTTTTTGCTCATTATTTTTAACATCAGTTGTTAAATTATTTTCATAATTTAAATCAAATTTGCTACCAGTTGAAGGTGTTAAAGTTACTGTACCTTTATCAGTACGTTTATCTCCATCAACTTTAGATTTATTATCTAATTGAACCATAGTATTGCTATATTCATTTTCTTTTACATTAAGTTTGTATTTATCACTAATGTTATCACCATCAGTAGATTTACCTTTTAATGTTATTACATCTTCGTTGTCAGGAACTGATAGTTTGTAATCAACTTGCACGCCATCGTCAATAACGTTTGCTCCTGTTAATTTAACTTGTTCGTCATCTTTATTAGTGATTGTTAAGTCACGCTTTAAGATTTCTTTTCCATCTACAAATATAATTGACTTCACTTTTGGATAATTAGACTCATCTTCGTCTTTTGCTTCTTTTAATAAATCATCAATCTCTTTATTATATTCTTTAACATTACCTTGTTTTTCAGCAATTTCTTTGATGTCTTTATCTTTTTTCGCTTGTTCTAATACTGAAACAGTGATTTTTTTAGTATCTTTAGAGCTTAAATTCATCGTAACTTTCTTTAGTTTCTTTTCGTCACCAAAGATTTTAACTTTTTCTTTATCTTTTTTAAAGTTATCGTCATCTAATTGATCTACGATAAGATCACTATATCGTTTAGATATTTTATCTATTTGGTCTTGTGAAACTTGAGAACTTGATAAAATTGTATTTAAGTTTAATGAATCATTTGTAACATTATTACTTTCACCTTGATCAAGTGATTCTCCAGTTGCTTTTTCAATACCTTTTTTAATTTCATCATTTTTCACTTTATAAATACTATCAAATAATGGTGTTTCTAAATACTGATTGTTTTTATCAGCACTCCACTGGAAATTACCAATTTTATTATCTGCAATTGTTGGTTCAATACCTAATTTAGAGTTTTTCTTTTTTGGATCATGTCCTACATTAAATATAAGATTAGTTGAATCTATAACTGATTTTGGTAGCCCAATTTGTGATAATAGACTATCCGGAACTTCAACTCCCAGTTTATAAGACATTTCATAAGACTCATCTTTCATTTTGTCTTGAAACTTAGATTCATTTTCAAATCTGTCATTAAAATAATCTTTCCATAAACTTGCTGACTTTTGCTCACTTAATAAATATGTATTCTTTGGGGTGTTAGTTAAAAAATAATAAGTCGCTGCCCCACCAATCCCTACAACAGCAACAAATGCAACTACTATTGCTATAATAAGCACTTTAATTTTAGTAGACATATTCTACACCTCTTTTGATTTGATAACATTATCATATCAAATGTTACAACTTTATAACATATTATTTTGAAATTAATTATATTTTTTTAAAAATACACATTTTTCCTGGTTTATTATAACTTTCAGCCATCTTATTTTTTTCTATTTTAATGATTTGAGCTTTAGAAGGCCAAAAAGCTGGTAATATTAGCTTATTATATTGCTTCCATAGAGGATCAATATAATAATAAAAATGTTCATCAAATCCTATTAATAGTGTTACATGTATATTTGAAACTAACTTTTTATTATTTCTTCCTATTTTAAATGTTTTCCAAACAGGCGATTGACCTAATTTTGTATGATAAATTAAAACCGGATGTTTTTTTGCTAATATGTTCTCTAATTCATACAGTGTTGTACCTGTACCGTCTACCAAATCTGCATCAAACTTATTAAGGTAAGGTGCTAAAACATTAGGAAATATACTTTGGTGTCTTATAAAGCTAATTAAAAATTGATTGCCTACATAACCTTTTTTAGGGTTATCAATATGTGTTGGCCAATCTTTCATTATAGTTATAGCATCAATTTTTTTATAATAATAATTCAGTAACATTGAACTTGCTACACCTTCACACCCCATAACCATCGGTATAGGAAACAACTGGCTTTTTGGCTTTACAGATAACAACACTTTCATAATTTCATAACTCCTTAAAATTTATTTAATAAAGATAAAAAGTGTCCCTAATAAGGCACACTTTCGATTTTTATAAAACTTCTCCTTCAATTTCCATTAGCAAATTTTTAATTTTTCGATGTTGTATTTTTGAGACTTCAATTGCTACAGTTCTTTCATCTTTATCGTTTCTCTTTTTAGAAATTAAACCTTTTTCTTTTAAATTTTGAACTGCTTTAGATATATAATAAGGCTTAAACTTTGAATTTTTTATAATATCTTTAACATTATAGCAATCCTTTTCACCTTTATATATATAAACTAATATATATAGTTCTTCAAATGTTAATACAAATTGGCTTTTTATTTTTGTTAAATGTTCTTTGGCTTTCTTGCTAACTGTAACTAATTCTACTACATTTCTAATTTGTACGGCTTCCATTGCTTACCACTCCCCAAGTTAAAATAGCTATTTGTTGAATTGGTCGATTAAGCATTTTATCTTTCTTATAGCATATTTTTCCTTTTCAACACAATGAATTTTTATTTATTTATTATTTTATAATAAGTTTTAAAAACATTCAACAAAATTTGTAAAAACAGGAAATTAACTTCCATTAAATCCTATAAATCTCTTTAATATCAATACTTTTATGGAATAGAAACTAAAATATTTACTATCGTCTTTATTTTAAAGTTCTTAATATTTTAATAATAATTACTTTTAAAATATAAAAATAGAAATAGTAGTTAAACCTGTTTTCAAACAAAAAAAGTAGTAAAAACTCTTAACGAATCAAGAATTTTTACTACTTTTAAATTGGGTGTGGGAAAGAAATCTCGTTTTATTAAAAAGATTTAGTAGTCCCAACCTGTTCATTATTATGATTAATAATTATTTTTTCTTACCTAGTGTATCGATAAAGCTTAATGCAGATAAACCTAATAATTGTAATGCATGCTTAGATCCTTTAAAACCGTGGCCCGCTTCATAGTGTTTATAAGCTGCTACTGATAATACTGATCCAATAATTAACGATCCTAATCTTGAGAATGTTTTGCTGAATGCACTTAAGAATAGAAATGCTGAACCTAATACTTCAAGTCCACCAGTTAATTTCATTGCGTTTCTAGAAAGACCAAATCCTTGTTCAAATTGTTGAGCCATACCGTCATCGTTTTTTACTTTCGGTTGACTAGCTTTAAATAACTCTTTACCTACATATACGTTTAATAAATATCTTAACATTACTAAATTTCCTCCTTATTTTTCATATAATCATCAACAATTGGCTTAACTTTTTCGCCTAATAGTTTAATAGATTTCATCACTTTTTCATGAGGCATAGAGCCTACTGGTAAATGAAGCATAAACCTTGTTATACCAAGATCTTCATGAAGCTTAATGATTTTGGTTGCAACTGTTTCTGGACTACCAACAAATAATGCGCCATGAACAATTTCTTGTTCAAATTTTTCGATTGAGTACATCGGCCATCCTCTTTCTATGCCTAATTGATTAATAACATAAGCACTAGAAGGATAGTATTCTTGTTTAGCTATTTCATCAGATTCTGCTACATAACCCCAAGAATGCGTAGCAATAGGTAACTTACTTACATCATGTCCTTTAGATTCAGCTATCGCTTTATACATCGCTACATTGCGTTTAAAACGACTTGGCGCACCACCTATAATAGCATAAGTAATAGGCAAGCCCAATTCCCCCGCTCTCATAGATGATTCTGGATTTCCTCCTGTTGCCAACCAAATAGGTAATTTCTCTTGTACAGCTCTTGGATAAACATCTAATCCATTAATTGATGGTCTTGTTGATCCTTGCCAATTAACAGTTTTATTCTCATTAATATTTAACAATAAATCTAGTTTCTCTTTATACAAAATATCATAATCTTTCAAATCATATCCAAACAAAGGAAATGACTCTATAAATGAACCTCTCCCAGCCATAATTTCAGCTCTACCATTGCTCAATGCATCTAGAGTTGCAAATCTTTGGTAAACTCTCACTGGATCATCTGAAGAAAGGACTGTCACGGCAGAAGATAATCTTATTCGATTTGTTTGAGGAGCTGCTGCTGCTAATACAGATACTGGATCAGATACTGCATAATCTTCTCGATGATGCTCACCTAAACCATATATATCCAATCCTACTTTATCAGCTAAAATAATTTCTTCTACAATTTGATTGATTCTTTCTGATGCTGTGAAAGGTTTATCAGTACCATCGACAGGAGATAACTCTGCAAAAGAGGAAAGACCTAATTCAAACTTCATATTCTCACCTCGATATACTATTTATACTAGATATAATTATAATACTATTTTAATAAATGTCAAGGTTCTTGTTAAATAAAGATTTAAATTTCTATACTTAAATACGCCCTTAAAAGTAAACATCAAAAATGAAAACTTTTAAGGGCGTATTTAGAGATTGTTTATTCATTCAATTTACAATATTCTAGTAATGCTTCTTTTAAAGGTTTTGTTAATTCCAAATTCCTTATATCATCAATTGTCATAGGATCTAAATAAATACATTTAATAGGGATATTATTTTCAAAAGCTACTACTGCCTCCCCATCAACACTTCCTTCAAACATCACTTCTACGGTAGAAAAATAGAGACCTAATACATAAATGAGAGCATCTCGATATCTTTCTCGATTTTTAATATATTCTGCTACTTGATCGTCTTGTATATAATAAGCATCTACAAGTGTCATGCCTTCTATATGTTTAGGTATGGATGTAACATGCGTTTCTGTCGAGACATTCTTTCTTTTTTTAAGAAATTTAAACATATTGTTATCTTCCTTTAACTTTATATTCTAATTTGATTTACTACGTTGATATTCTTGATATTCAAAAAATACTTGGAATAACATAATAAGCATAGCAGGATGATAATCATTCGTTTGAATATCAATTTGATGATTCGAAGCAATTTTAAACCTTTCAGACTTTGTTTCCATCAAAACTTGGTTTCGCTGATTTGTTACTCTTACTGATCTAGAGATAAATCCAGATTCAAATACTAATTCATCATTGTTTATACCTTTAAATATCATTTTAGGTTTCCAACCTATTTTAGTTTCAACAACACCTATTTTTTTATCGTTCTTAAAAACTTCCCATACTGTTTTAAAAGGCGTTTTAAGTTTACCTTCTAAACTTTTCTCTTGGAGTACAGAATAATTTCCACCTTGAAATTCAATGATAAAATTATGTTTTTTTCTTCCTAAAATCGCAAAAGTTTCTTGATGCGTTGATGTATAATATAAACTCAATTTATAAACTGGTTCTTCATACTGATTGAAAACGTCGATGGGCTTTGTAGAAGATCCGAAGAAGTTTTCTTTAAAATGAAATTGATTCATACATTATCTCCTTCAATAAGTATTTATTGATTTCATTTTATCATAGCCTTATCCCTTCCTCTATAATCGAATGTATTTAATATAAATAACTTATTAATTATTTTATTTACTTCCTCTTCAGCACTCTTCTTTATTGAAACAAGTACCATTCTTTCATCTTGTTCATTTCTATATTTCATAACATAGTTTAGTTTGACTAATGCTTTAACAGCTTTATTAATCTTCACCATATCCCAATTAAATTTAAGTTTTATTGCTTTCAATGTGCATACTTCATTTTGATATTGTTGAATAAGTATCAATAACATTAATTGATCCATACTTAAACGATATCCCTCTACAATATCTTTTTTTATTGAAACTAATTGGTCATTTATATAAAGCGTAACTTCTATTATCTGATTTGTATTGATAGTGTCATATCTTTCAATTAATAATGTTTTTAAATCTTTTGTTACTTGATGAATTAAAGTTTCAATTTTTATTCTGTGACGAGTTTCTACTATTATAAGTATTTTTCTCTCATCGTCTTTTGCACGTTGCTTTTCATAATAATCTAAATCTTCTAAGTATGAAATGACATGCGTTAACATTGTCTGATTTATATTTAGCAATGCTTTAAGTTCTCCTGTAGTAAAAGATGATTGTTCTTTACGATTATACATATATTTTAATATTTTCAAGTGATACATATTAATTTCAAATTCTTTTTTTAAGTATTTCTTTACTTGGCTATTTACATAATTCATTCTTAATAAATCATTAATTTGCTTATTCATTTATAAAAACCACCTTAATTAATTAAATTTATTTTATTTTTATATAGATATGTTTAATAAAACTTGGTGATGAATAATATTGAACAATTAGATTATTTGGTTCTTTCACAATACTTACTTCTCTCAATTCTAAATCCATGTTCGTTAACAATTCATTATTACCTAGCTTAGTGTTTTCGCTTATGATGATATTATTTGGCCTACATACAAAACTATTTATTTCTATATTTTTCATTTTTATTCTTTGATGCATCATTTTAAAACTATGTGTATTTGGAAACACGAGTAATTGATATTCATAAAAATAATTCGTTAATAATATATGCTCATTAAAATAAACAATTTCTCCTCTTAATCTTTTCAGTGTTAACATCAATTCAAACAGTTGTCTTTGGCTTTCAATGTTTGATTGTTTTTCTTTAATCATAAAATGGCTGCTTTGAGAAGGAATCATACTATCTATCCATATGTCATTTATAAGCATCGTTACTTTTTCATTATGAAATACACTCCATTTAAATATTGAAACAAGTGATGTAATTCTATTAGGAAATTTAGGTTGGTATAAAATGTTGAACGAAGGGATATCTTTAAATTTTTCGCTTATTTCCTTGTTAATATCAGTTTCATTTTTTATTTTATATGATATAAGAAAATGCGAGTCCAATTTGTGAGACATTCGATGAGCTAAATAATCATTGCGAGTGTTTAAAATGAGAATCATGGTTGCATCTACTAAATATTTAGAAATTGTCTCAGTTATAATATTGAATTGCTGATAAGAAGTATCAATATAAAACTTAAACGATTGCATTCCGTAATAATATGTACATTCAGTCAAATAAATTAATAACTTTTCAAAATAAATTAAAAAGTTATTTAAACTAGAATGCTTATTCAATTGAATTTCAAATGAAATATCAAATTGGTTTTCTAAGCAAAATGAAAATATTTGATCAATGATTTTGTTATCTTCAAAACCTAGTTCGTAAAATTCACAAAGTAATGCATGTGAGAACAATAAACAATATTTACCGTATTCTCTACGCATGCATAATAACTTAGATTGGTGATACTGGTTTGTTAAAGTTTCCTTATGAGTAACATAAACAAGTAAATCAGGTGATAATACATTTGATGATTGAACATCTCTCATATCAATTTCTATATTATCCTCTACAATTAAACTCATTTCTGATTCTCTAATGAATTCCCGTAACATTGAAAAATCATCCATTAAAGATGTCTTATCATTACGAAACGAAAAATATTCATCTTGATACATTTGTTTTCTAAATTTCCCCGGTGTAATATCGTATCGCTCTCTAAAATTTTTTATAAAGCTACTTTCATTACTATATCCATTATCTATAGCAATTTGAGATAAAGTGTGAGCAGTGTACATTAATTCATAACTACTATAAATCAATCTTACGTCTTTTAATAAATCGGTAAATTTCCTACCTGTATGTTGCCTTAATTTATTTGAAAGTTTCCTTTTTGAATATAGGCTGGTCCTGGCTACCTCTGCTATTGTTATTTTATTTTTATTATTCTTATAAACATAATCTATAGTATTCGCTATATCAGAATATACTTTATCTCGGCCATAATTTAAGTAATTATCGTCAATAACTCTTGAATCGAAGAGTAATTTTGCTACATCATTAATACTTCCAAATATACTTTCTAAAACATTCCTATTCTCCCTACCTTCCCTATTTAAATAATTAGAAATGAGTTTAATCATGCGCGCCTTTAATAAAGCATTATCTATTTTATTTGGATTTAGAAAATAACGCTTATTAAAATGATATATTTCATCTAATTCTATCCTCGAGAGTGTAAGACAGGCGATGATTGTATCTTTATTGGTGATGACACCAAAAAGTTCAAGATCATTTATGATAATGACATCGCCACTTTTATATTCATTTTTAGAATGATTAATAGAAATACTTGCTTTTCCTTCTATTATATATAGGACAATAATTCCTAAATTAAATTCATATTGTATATTCAACGGATGATAAATTTTCAAATTACAATCATGTAGCATAACTAACACCTCTATTTAACTTGCAAAACCTTATTAATAAGTAAAGTAATTATAATTCAAAAATTATTGATAAAAATACTTTATTTCTGACTTTTTATTATGAAATTTTGTACTTATTTAATTTCGTTAAAATCAATATTTTTTAGTAAGGTAGTATGAATCAGTTGATATAAATTTATAAAGTCAAATATTTATTTATGTCTTAAATATTACAATCGTGTAACAATAAAAAATATTTTAAAAGAAAAACGCTTATAAATACTGTTATTAAAGCATTTTAAACTCATATAAAAGTGTTCAGAATTATTACATGAAATCTTAAGATATTTAAATTAAATTACAAAGCTTTAACATTCAACACAAAGCATTCAATTTCTGCTAAAGTAGATTTTGTTGATAAACAGCAGAGAAAAAAACTTATAAATTACAAAACATATACGAAAACATTTTTAAATTATCTAGGAGGATTTTTACATTATGAAAAAAATAGCAACAGCAGCAATTGCAACAGCAGGAATTGCAACATTTATGGCACATGACGCAGATGCGGCAGAAAATAACCAAGGTTATAACCCAAATGATCCACATTCTTATGAATACAGCTACACAATTGATCAACAAGGTAACTATCACTACACTTGGAAAGGGAACTGGAACCCTTCAACTCAATCATACGGTAACGAAGCTCAACAACAAGTAGCTAACAATACTAGCTCAAATAATACTGAAGCTTCTTCTAATACAAATTATTCACAACCAGCATTCAATGCTGCACCAAACGGTGGAGGTTTAGGAGCTACAAATACTGCTTCTTCAAACCAAGATAACGTTCGCGTTTCAACTACACAAGCACCAACATCAGATAACCAAACTACAACTTCAAGCTCAAGTTCAAAAGTTAGCACTACAACTACTTCAACTTCTCGTCCATCAAATGGCGGAGGCGCTAACTTATACACAGCTGGTCAATGTACATACTATGCATTCGACAAGCGTCCTGACTTAGGTAACACTTGGGGTAACGCAAATAACTGGGCTAGCGCAGCTGCTCAATCAGGTTACACTGTAAATAACAAACCTTCATCAGGTGCTGTATTACAATCAACATCAGGTGCATACGGTCACGTAGCATATGTTGATAATGTTAATTCAGACGGTTCAATTGAAGTTTCTGAAATGAACTATGCAGGTGGAGTTGGAGTAGTATCTACTCGTACTATCTCAGCTACTGAAGCAGGTTCTTACAACTACATTCACTAAGATATTTAAAAAAAGAGCAATCATAATGATTGCTCTTTTTTATGCTTTAGTATCTACTTTTTTTATGCTAATACCTGTCATACCATAAAATGCCGCGAAGATAACGCATAGATAACATGGTACTGCCCACCAGAAGAAATCTCCTAACGATACATGTAATAAATCTCTATAATAAATGCCAGATGTACCCCATGGAATAAATGGTAATACCATAGTTCCACAATCTTCTAGCGTTCGTGACAGATTGACTCTGTCTAAACTTCTTTCATCATACACATCCATTAATAATACACCAATCATAATAATAACAACTGATGCAACACCAGCAGCAAATACTAAAATTAAGCTACCAGCAATAGTTACAAATATAAGATGTGAATCTTTACTTATTTTACTAGATATTGTTGACAGTATTACTTTTAAACTGCCAGAAGCTTCTACAATTCCCGCGAAAGCATAACCACAAAAAATTGTAACAATTATTTCTGTCATACTCATTATGCCACCACGTTTTACAAGTTCTACCATAGAATTTGATGCATCATTATTTGATAAAGATGTCATACTTATATCAAAACCATTCATTGTAACGTTAAAAGCATCAACTAAATCAAAACCATTGTTAAATATACCAACAACCATAGCTACTGCACTTGATAATAGCATCATTGGCACTGTTGGCTTACCCATACTTATGCCTATAACAATGACAATTACAGGTACCCAAACCCAAAAATTTAAATTAAAAGCTGTATCAATATTGCCTAATAAAGTATTAATACGTTTACTTTCAACGTTTTCAGCATTAAATTGTAAACCTGCAAAGAACCATATTACAAGGCCGATTACTGATGCTGGAACTGTAGTCCACATCATATGTCTTATATGGTGAAATATATTTACTTTAGTTACAAGGGCAGCTAAATTAGTAGTATCAGATAACGGCGACATTTTATCACCAAACACGCCACCTGCTATAACAACACCAGCAATCATGCCTGCTGGTATATTCATTTCACTTCCTATAGCCATCAATGCAATCCCTGCTGTACCTACTGATCCCCATGCAGTTCCAGTCGCTACAGAAGTTACTGCTGTAATAATAAAAGCTGTTACTAAGAAATATGTAGGATTTATCATTTCTAAACCATAATAAATAAGTGCAGGTACAGTGCCAGAAAACATCCAAGTACCAATTAATATACCTACAGCAATAATAATAAAAATTGCAGGCATAGCAGTAGCTAATCTTTTAGTAATACCATCTTGTATTTCTTCCCAACTCAAGCCTACTCTTATTGCTATAAAGCCAGCATATATAGCTGCTAAAATAAGCAATGGTTGTATTGGGAATTGTAAAATTCCAAAACCTATTAAAACTATTATCCCCATGACCACAATAGTTGATACTGCTTCAAAAAGTGTTGGTAGCCTCTTCATATATCAAACCCCTTTCTAATAAATGAAGATTTCTTACAATTTTTTATAATAAAAGAAGTAGTTGTATATTTCACCAACTACTTCTTTTGTTTTACATGTGATATAAATGAATTATTACAAGAAAATGACATAAGTATTCTCACAATTCATTAAAAAACCCTATATTGATGGGCTATATCCTATATTACTGCATGTCATATTTCTATTTAAATATTACTAAAAGATTTTATAAGGTTATGATTAAGTAACAACTCGATGAAAATACACACAAACTCAATTTCATCTGTTAGAGTATATTTTGTCGTCGGAAAACGACACACACTTAAAATATAAATTATAAAATTAAACATATACGAAATTTACGGAGGAATATTTAAAATGAAAAAATTAACAACGATTGCAGTATTAACTACGGGATTAGCTACAACAATTATAGGGAATGGAGAAGCTTCTGCTGATACATTTGACCAAAACCAAAATGTACAACAAACTCAAACTCAAAACTATAATTACAACTACACTAGTAACTATAGCCAAAATTTCAATACTTCAAACATGAATGGATCAATTAATTCTTCATTCACTCAAACAGCAACACAAACTACAGGCTCATCAGCTAACTTATACACAGCTGGACAATGTACTTATTATATCTTCGATAAAAAAATGGAAGATGGAGATCCTATCAGCTCAACTTGGGGCAATGCTAACCAATGGGCTTCAAACGCAGCAGCTGATGGACACACAGTAAACAATACACCTAAAGAAGGTTCAATCTTACAATCATCTGCTGGTGCATTTGGTCACGTAGCATACGTTGAAAATGTAAACTCAGACGGTTCAATCGAAGTTTCTGAAATGAACTACCAAGGCGAAGGTGTTGTATCTTCTCGTACTATCTCAGCTTCAGAAGCTGGTTCTTACAACTACATTCACTAAAATTTGAATACTTTTTAAAGAGTCCAGACATGAATAATGTCTGGACTCTTTTTTATGCGATGAAAAAGGATGTTTAAAGCTCTAACGGGCTAGAGTACATAAACAAGTACGTTAGAGCTTCATTTCTCCTATTTTCAATGTGATTTTATACTGAATTTATTTGATATAGAGTCAAGTCCATATTTATGTGTAATATCTTTAGAAGTAATCAACCATTGGTTTTTTAGAATGTATTAACAAAATAAATCTGTTTGATTTTT